>JAJRWK010000295.1 GCA_024276795.1 archaeon
AGTAATATTGCTTGTGTTTAGAGAGAATAATCATTTTGTGGATAATTGACCAGATTTTCCATGAAGGATACCTTTAAACCAGCTCGTTAAAAACAAGAAATGATGAAAATATTGCCCACAGAACTCGTTAGCACTCTTGAAAAACAACAATACTTCATCGCCGGTCATCACAGCGCAGTTAAGATCTGCACTTATACTCATAAATCCTTGAAGCAGGAAGACGTTTGCTACAAGCAAAAGTTCTATGGCATTGAGACTCATAGATGCATGCAAGTTACACCTTCTGTTGCTTGGTGTTCCCATCGGTGTCAGTTTTGTTGGAGAAGCGAGTCTTGGGCGATGGGTGATAATATGGATGGATCAGTGATTGATCCTCCTGAAGATATTGTCCCTCAAATGATTTTTGGGCAAAGAAAGCTTCTTTCGGGGTATGGCGGTAATCCTCTTGTTCCTCGCGAAAAGTGGGAGGATTCCATGATTCCTAAACATGTTGCCATAAGCTTGTCAGGGGAACCTACTCTTTATCCTCATCTTGGCGAGCTTATCCAAGAATTCCATGATTATGGAATGACGACCTTTCTTGTAACCAATGGATCTAGACCAGACGTGTTGGCAACGCTTGATCCCTTGCCAACTCAGCTTTATGTAACGGTTCCAGCTCCAGACGAACGAACGTTTCGCAAAATTACGCGTCCGTTTAACGCAAAAGAAGGATGGCAAAAACTAATGGAAACCCTCGATCTTCTTCCAGAACTTGATACGCGAAAGGTAATTCGCCTAACTTTGGTCAAACATTTTAACATGCATTCTCCAGAAAAGTATGCAGAGTTATTCATACGCTCTGGCGCTCATTTTCTTGAAGCCAAAGGGTTTTCTTCTGTTGGTTCTGCTCGCGAAAATCTAGGACATGAGTACATGCCTCATTACGAGTATATTGTAGAATTCAGCGAGAAGATTGTTGAGGGGACACCAATCAAGATTATTGATGGATCTATTTCTGGAGCGGTTACGTTAATGGCTTATGAGGATTATCCGTGGAGAAAGCAGATACCGAGGCCAGTTCCCAAGAAATTCTTCAAAACGGGTTAAATATATTTTAGATACTTGTTTCTGACATGGTTGCTGACAGATTGGTACTGAACTTAGTTTTATTCAGGAAATATGGCTTCAGGCATGTCGCCGTAAAAGGGATCTTCCACAGTTGCGGTTGGCTCATAGGGCGAAGTTACTCCGGAAAGCACGGCTGTTACTTGTATTTTGTCTTTGAAACTTGGTTCGATAGTGGTTCCCCAAATCACTTCGGCTTTGGGATTGATTTGTGATTTGAGCAAGTTGATGCATTGATAGATGTCTTGCATGGAGAGGTCTTCTCCACCCGTTATGCTGATAACAGCTCCTTTTGCTTCTGCCAGATCCACATCCACTAATGGGTTTTTCAGAGCGGCTTCCATAGCTTCGTGGACTTTGTTTGAACCTTCACCCATTCCCATTCCAATGATTGCACTTCCACCAATTTGCAATATCTTTCGAATATCAGAAAAGTCGACGCTAACGATTTGTTCCTTGATTACAACATTTGTGATGCCTCTTACTGCGCGAATAAGGATTTCGTCAGCGAGTTTGAAGGCAGCGTGCCATGGCAGGTCTGGTGCAATCTCGATGAGTTTTTCGTTAGGAATTACGATGACAGTGTCGCTTTCCTGATAGAGTTCTTTGAGTCCCATCATTGCGTTTCGGATTCTTACTTCTCCTTCAACTTTGAATGGCAAAGTGCACACCGAGATAACAAGCGCGCCTGATTCTCTTGCTGCTCTTGCAACGATAGGCGCGGCTCCCGTGCCAGTTCCACCTCCTAATCCAGCAGTTACAAAAACCAAGTTAACATTGTTGAAAAGTTTGAGCAAAGACTCGTATGATTCTTCTGCGGATGCCCTACCTATCACGGGGTCATTTCCTGCTCCTAAACCGCCGGTTAATTCTTTCCCAATGATTAGTTTGAGTTCAGAGCTGACCATGTGTAAGTGGCGTTGGTCAGTGTTGATTGCAACGGTTGTTGCACCGGGGATGCCGGTTAGGGTTAAGCGATTGATCGCGTTGGATCCCGCTCCACCAACTCCGCATGCGAAAATTCGGCTTCTACTATTCTTAATGGCTAACTCGATGTCATTATCAACAACTTGTGCTTTAAATTCAGCCAATGGATCGTCTTCATCATACGGGGACTTGTAATTTCTCGCTTCATCCGCCAGTTGAATGCCCCGGATAATGCTCTCCACGGAAGTCATGTGTATAAATTTGAGCTTTCCTTTATAATAGTCAACAATACCTAGGTGTCACATGGAGACTACAGTAATCAAAGAAAACCACAGACACACAAAAAAGAGAAAACAACTATCATGTTATTTTGGGATGGCTAGGATCTCTCGCTTTATCGTTCCGAGATATTTTTCTTGTGGATTAACACTAATCTTTTGAACGGATCATATGCTTTCTCTGAGAAAAATCTGTTTTCCTAACTGCTGTTCTCTCCCGACGACGAATTAATCTTGCTACGACCATTCTTGGCAGGAAAGGCAGTAATACCATTTATGCCACATTTCACAACAAGAAAAGCCAAAATTAGAGTTATAGAGTATTCAATTCTTATCTCTAACAACAATATTACAAGCTTAGAAAAATTGACCAATTTTTTGGTTGATTTTGAAAAGAAGGAAAACAGTAAGATTCTCGCAAAAGTTTGGGCACAGAATGACGCTAGAAGCCTAAAAAGGAACAACATTTATTCCTTTGCTTTTCGCTCTAGCTTCTATTTCTCTTGCTTGTGCGGGATCTACTTTGATGGTGTAAAGGCGGCTTAGTGTGCGAAACTTGACTTTTACTTTTTCTCCAGCTCTCTTGACTCGGACTTCGACAGTTCTATCTAGGAGGGCGTCATTGATTTGATCTATTGATTTGAGTTCTTGTGGCATTATTCTTCACCTAATTACATGGATCCTTCATTATCGGTAGGATTTTTGTTTTCTGGCTCTGGCTTTTCGTCCACCGAAACGTTTAGGCCATGTTTGCCTGGGATCGCCGGTGATCATTGTTCGCTCGTATTCGAAGAACTTGGCTCGTAAGGCACTGTCTTGAGTATACTCAACTAGTCCTCTTGCGATCGCCATTCTGATGGCTTCAGCTTGGCCGGCAATTCCACCGCCATGAACTCTTACTCTAATATCAACGGATTTTGCAATGTCTTCTCCAGCAATGATTAAAGGTTCTTGGACTCTTAAGCGGAACCATCGGTTGGGGTATGCTTCTAGAGCTAGCCCGTTGATTCGGATTCTCCCCGTCCCGGGTTTGATTGTTGCTCTTGCAATGGCTGTTTTTCGTTTTCCTGAGCTTAGAACGATTTTACTCATCTTTCTTCACCTTCATGCGTAGATGTGGTTGTGCCAGCCCAATTCTTTTGAAAGGGTTGTGAGAGTGATATATCTTGACTTGAGACGGGCGATGCTTGCTTCGGGAACTGTGATTTTTTCCTTGTTTACGTATTGTTCTGGGACGCCGATATATACTCGTAATCGGTGATAGGCTTCTCTTCCTTTTGCTTGCTTGAAAGGCAACATTCCTCTTACAGTTCGTCGAAGGATGCGATCTGGCATTCTTGGGTGGAATGGCCCTCTTCGTGGGTTTGAAGCTGTTCTTATTTGGAGCTTCTCTTTGTATCTTTGAATAATAGCTTGCTTGTTGCCAGTGATGACAGCTTTTTCAGCGTTCACAATTATGACGCGGTCTCCACTCAGCAGTCGTTTTGCGGTGTAGCTTGCTAGTCTTCCCATGATTAGGTCTGTAGCGTCGATCACTACTAATGGAGCCGGTTCTGTTTTGGTTTCTGTCTTTTTGACCATTTTTTTCACCTATTGCGGGTTTATGTAATGATTTTGACGCCAGTTCCTTTCGGATTTTCTTCGACGAGTGCATCGATAGTAATTGCTCTTCCTTTTGACGCAGTGATTTTTTCCAAAGCCGTTTCACTAAATGAGAGCGCGGCGATAGTTACGGAGTGGTCAAGCTCGCCCGTTCCTAGGACTTTTCCGGGAATAACGACGACCTCTCCGTCCTTCGTGTAGCGGTTGATCTTGGAAAGGTTGACCGCAGGTCTTGCCCTGCGTCTTTTCATTAGTCGTTCAGACAAGTCTCGCCAGATGCGAGCCTCGTTTTGGTTGGATTTTTTTCTTAATGTTATGGATAGTTTTCTTACGTTGGGATCCGTGGGGCCTGTTGGCTTGGTCATTGCTTGACCTCCTCTTTTTTGGTTATTGCTTCTTTAAGCGCTTCTATGAATGTGGATGCTCGCTCTTTCAAAATATTTGCGGCCTCGAACACAATTTCGTCGGCTGGCAGTGCACCTGTGGGTTCTACCGTCATTATGATATTATGGGGTGAGCTGTCGACTCGGATAACATCAGGATCGTCTGCTTTTTCCGCGGCTTTTACACATTCCATGCAGAGATTGCAGTCGTAAAGATTGACGACGTCGATGGTTTCACTGTCTTCGTTGTACATGAGTACTCCTCGAGGGCATGCTTCCGCTATTTCTGGTTCGGTTTTTCTCGGTTGGATTTCGATGCTCGGCATGTATTGATATGACGCTGTTGAGACAGGTTGCCACTTGGCGTGTTCTTTCCCAGTTCCGAGTTGTGCGATTGCTTCGAGGATGAGACGCTGTCCCGGGCTCATCTTGATGATTGGGATCTTGTCATGAACAGGAGCGAGGAGAGGGTCTGTGCTGTTGAGATCTCCACTGTAAACGACCATGCTTTCGTCTTCGGTGGTTTCTGCTTCCAGCGTCAATGAGACCGTGCATTGAGGGCACCCGGCTCCTTCACAAGAGCATTCTTCTTTGAAATTCAAGATAGAAAGATCGGTGGAGATGGGGATCAGCCCGAGCCTGTGTGCGATAAACTCGTCTTGAAGCGGAGTCGTGTTTTCGAGGAAAATGACATCTTCGATAGCGAGAGTGGGGACTTCCGCGATCATAATGCGCCTCAAAGCGTTGACAAACGCTGGGATTGTGTTTCGAATAATGAACCGCATTCGGTCCAAATCTTCTTCTGGTTGTTCAAATATGACCACATCGATTTCGTCCATCTATTGTCCACCGCGAGCTACTCTCGCCTACTTTATTCTACAAAAAGAGGCTCCTTAGGGGTTGTAAAAAAGTTTTCCATAGGAACTGTTTGTGATTCTTTAAGGGAAGTGATTTCCTAGCTTTTTCGTAGCCGTTTATAGCATTGAAAAATAATTGAATCGCGTTTTTCTCGGGGAGATTGCTGAAAATAAGAAGAAGATAGGAATAAAGGCTGACTTGGTGGGAAGCGCTAATAATCGTAGTCGTAGTCTTCTTCAAAGTCTGATCCGATGTCGAACAATATTTGGTTGAGTCCCGCAGTAATTCCTGCAATGAAGAAAGGAGCATAAATTACGAACGCGATGAGTCTGAAGAGGAATCCTCTCCAAAAATCGGCTGTGGCTCCCCGATCTCCAGTTATTCCCCATGCTGCGGAGTAGGGTTGGAAGAAATAAGCGTAGAGATAAAGAACGCCGGCAACGATTGCAGGGAGGATCGTAATTCCGAGAAATGCTAACATGCTTTTGAATGCGGTGCCAAAACCATAATATCCGTTAAACGTCTTATTTAGGGTCATGAAAAACAACAGACCGTAAATAACGACGAATATGACATACGAGAGTGC
>JAJRWK010000049.1 GCA_024276795.1 archaeon
ACTGTCTAATGCTGTGTCGTAGTAAATATAATTCCCAATTTCTCTTGAAACAAAGATGTCTCTTGTTCGATTAAAAGAATAAGAGAAGCCGCTAGCAAGTCTTGCTTCTTCATGAACAGCATGTAAAGTTCCAAAAATTTCTCTGTAAGATGCGTTGTTTTCGCCATAAGGCCCTGGTGGGTCAGGAGTGTACATGGATAATAGTAAAGTTGCAGGGGCATCGGGACTATTCAAGGTATTACCAAGGAGGCTTGCTTCTTGAATGTTGATTATTACAATTGCTTGAGTCACTCCGGCGACCGCAACCATCAACCCTAGAGCCGATAGACCCAGATATCTGCGATTAAGCCGTAAGTAATGAACACTCACTCGGAGGGTATCTCCAAGGAGAACAAACCAATTAATCCATCTTTTCTTGACAAAAACCGAGGATCTGTTGGTCCACGTAAGTCCAACAATGGAAAAGAGGACAATCGCGACTCCAGTTATTTTGAAGATTTCTAGAGACCAAAACAAATAGATTGCGATTAAATTAAGGCCTAGGAGAAATCCCCTCGTGTGATAATTCACACACCCCCCTTTCATTCATGCAAATATATAGTTACGGATAGCCCTCACTGGCTCAAAATAGAAGAGAAGCAACAAAGCAATGTGGTCTTGTCACTCCTTGAGAGAGAAATCCATGGTAGGGATGGGGGTCGGAAAACATTGCTCATCATTACGTCAGACGCTTGAGAGTTCTTCATTCCCCAAGAGACACTAGGTTTGAAACTTTATGAGCATGTCGGCAGAGCAAAACTCACTACAGCAAGCACTGCGAATATTTGAACGAGACAAGGGAAACAGAGACACTAAATGAAGTGTTCTTTTTGCACAGGAGGACGATGATAGTAAACAAAAGCCATGAGCAGAGAATAAGAGGCCATCCCTACGGAAAGCCAGGTGTAGTCTTGTTCTAGCAGACCATTCCAGAAGCCCATGCTTACAATGAAACTAATAATGGCGACAGTGGCTCGAAAGAAGGACCATTTAATCCCTCGATTTGGCCAAAAAATCCACTGAGACCAGAATAGAAGAGGAAAAACAGCAGAGATCAGACTGAATGCATTATATCCATTCGGGAGTAACTCAGCAATCAAAACTGAGCTTAGAAGTGAAGCAGAAAAAATCAACGATGTGGTAAGCGTAACGTAAATCCCGGGTTTGGTAGGACGATCAAAATACTCGTCAATAGCGTCAAAGAATGCGACCATATAAGAAATGGAAGAAAAAAGAGGATTAAGATCATTTGGGTATGTGTTTATCCATAAGCTATTTTCGATAAATTGAAGCGCGTTAGCATAAGTTATATCAAAACCCTCAAAAATTAGAAGTGAAGGACAAACATAGTTATCCCTAGACGAAAGTTTGGGAGAAAAGAGAGATTAGGAGAAAGGATGTATGACGGTCGATTTCACTGCACGAAAATTCAGGACGGTTCAGGAAGTAAGCGGCCCGCTCATGTTCGTGAATCTTAAAGGAAAAGGAGACGTTTCTTACGCAGAAATCGCTGAAATAGAACTCCCAAGCGGTGAAAAGAGGAAAGGCCAAGTCCTTGAGGTTAGCAAAGATCTTGCAGTTGTCCAAGTTTTCGAAGGAACCAGTGGCTTAGATACCGATCAAACAGTTGTTCGTTTTCTCGGCAAAACAATGGAGATCGGTGTTTCTGAATCAGTATTGGGCCGAATCTTCAATGGAAGAGGAGAACCAATTGATGGAGGACCGCCAATCATTGGTGATAAATACTTGCCAATAGTCGGTGAGCCTATCAATCCATCCGCACGAGAATACCCCCGCCAATTCATTCAGACTGGAATTAGTACCATTGATGCCCTCTTGACCTTGGTACGTGGTCAAAAGCTTCCACTCTTCTCTGGAAGTGGTCTCCCACACAACCAACTAGGCGCCCAGATTGCAAGACAAGCGAAAGTACTTGGAGAAGGAGAAGCTTTCGCAGTTGTTTTCGCAGCAATGGGCATCACAAGTGAAGAGGAACGATTTTTCAAGCAAGACTTTGAAAGAACTGGTGCGCTCGAGAGAGTCGTTCTGCTCCTCAACCTTGCAGATGATCCCGCGGTAGAGAGAATTATTACCCCAAGAATTGCTCTAACAGTAGCAGAATACTTAGCATACGAGAAAGATTACCAAGTTCTCGTCATTCTCACCGACATGACAAACTATGCCGAAGCATTGAGAGAAATAGGAGCAGCTCGTGAAGAGGTTCCTGGCCGACGAGGGTTCCCAGGGTATCTTTATTCCGATCTGGCCACGATCTACGAAAGAGCGGGAAGAATCAAAGGAAAGAAAGGATCAATCACTCAGATTCCGATTCTTAGTATGCCAAACGACGACATCACGCATCCCATTCCCGATCTGACAGGATATATCACGGAGGGACAAATCTTCTTGGACCGAAGCCTACATCGCAGAGGCATATATCCACCTATTAATCCCCTACCATCACTAAGCCGATTGATGAAAGAGGCAATTGGTAAAGGAATGACTCGACATG
Organism: archaeon; assembly: GCA_024276795.1. Lineage (GTDB taxonomy): Archaea > Asgardarchaeota > Heimdallarchaeia > Heimdallarchaeales > JAJRWK01 > JAJRWK01. The sequence continues at coordinate 2,552 of JAJRWK010000049.1, forward strand.
ACCACAAAGAAGTAAGTGACCAGCTATACGCTATGTATGCGCGAGGAATGGAGCTAAGAGACCTCGTTGCAGTTGTAGGAGAGGAGTCCCTTACTCCGGAGGATAAAATGTATCTCGAATTTGCAGAAGCCTTTGAACGCAGATTCATCTCTCAAGGTCCCGAGGAAGACCGATCAATTTTTGAATCATTAGACATCGGGTGGGACTTGCTAGCCATGTTCCCCAATCCAAAGAGACAACTAAAACGTATTAGCACTGAAACGATCGAGAAATTCCACCCAATGTTTAGAGACACAAAATATGATTTCAATCGAATCGATGCATAGCACCGATAGGTGAATCCTCTCCACCTTCTCTTTTTTTATCAGCAATTAAAGCCTCATCAATTCACAAATTAAGAAACGTGATTCTCAGGCGGAAGACCCAAAATCTAGATCTCTTCCTGTCCACCTAACATTAGAATTAGAAACGGTGACGAGCCCAATCTTTTTCAGATCTTCCACATATTTTCTCAGATCAGAGATACTTAATCCACATGCAAATGCCAGTTGAATTTCGTTTAGTTCTTTATTTCTCTTAACGATGTTGAAGACCCTGTAACGAGGATCAGTGCGGGCAAGTCGCTCCAAGACTTCCATATTTTTCGACCAAGTCCCAACAAGTTCGTTTAGGCGATTCAGCTCGGATTTCAAGCGGTCTCTTTCTTCAGTCAGGAGTTCGAGCTTTTCGTTCAGTGTAGCAATCAACTCATCTTTTCGCTTAATCTCTGACTGTAATTCCCTAGTCTTCAGGCTTAGCTCCTCGATTTCCGTGGTAAGAAGAGTGATTTTTTCTTCGGGTTGCAACCAACTTTCGGCTTCTATGGAAGTGTTAGAACTCATTTCTGAGTCGGCGATTTCTGCTGGAATTGTGTCTGAAGATGTAGAAGAGATTTCTGCTTCAGTAGGGGATGCTTTTGAAAAGTCTCTAGCATCTGAAGTATTAATGGAAACAGAGCCATCTCTTATGGTGCTCTCTATTCTCGAA
>JAJRWK010000050.1 GCA_024276795.1 archaeon
ATCCCAACTCACGTTTTTCTGGTAGGCACAAAGGAGAAACCTACCAGCACAGAAGCTAAAGAGGCATTGACAACACTTCTGAAGTTCTCAGAAAAAGAGCCTGTAAAGTTTCCAAAATTTGGGAAAAAAGAAAGAAAAGAGGTCGAAGAACTGATTGATGACAAGACTGTTATTTTAGACGCTTTACTGGGGACTGGGATTCACGGAGAAGTTCGAAGCCCCATAAAGGATGTCTTGAAAACATTTTCAGATTATGAAAACATTGTGAGTGTAGATATTCCTAGTGGTTTGGACTCCGACACTGGCAAATGGCTGGGTCCCAAATTTGACCCGAAATTTGTAGTAACATTTCACAAACCCAAGATGGGAATGAAAACGCTAGTTAAGAAAAAGAAGGTTGTAATTGCTGATATTGGAATCTCTAAGGAGGCAGAGCACTACATTAGTATTGGTCATTTAGTAGAATTCTGGCCAAGAAGGCCAGCTGAAACGCACAAAGGTAAGAACGGGAGGGTGATGATTATTGGAGGAAGCATTGAGTACATGGGAGCGCCTGTGTTAAGTGCAATGGGGAGCTTAAGAGCGGGTGCGGATACTGTCCGAATAGTTGTTCCGGACGCGATTAGTCAGGTTGTGGCAGGCGTTTCGCCCAATTTCATCGTTACTCGAGTGCCTGGGCAATATCATCATCCGTCCAATGCACGTTCTATCGCCAGACTTGCTCTAGATCGCCATGATACTGTTGTTGTCGGTATGGGAATCAGTAATCAGCCAGAGGCGTGGGCATTTGCAAGAGAATTTGTTAAGGAAATAAAGGGAAAAATCAAGATTATTCTTGACGCAGACGGAATAAGAGCATTCCAAGGATATCTGGACGTTCTAGAAGGATCTAATGCCATACTCACTCCTCATAAACGAGAACTTGCTTGGCTGATGAACGACAATAAGATACCAAAGACTTACAAGCAGAGAGCAGAGTATATCTATAAAAAGGCGAAAAAGCTTGGCATAACAATTCTTCTCAAAGGAAGGTATGACCTAATCAGTGATGGAACCCGAGTTCTTGTTAATCCAGCAGGCCATCCAGGCATGAGCGTCGGAGGATCGGGGGATGTTCTCGCTGGTGTTGTAGGATACGCTTCGGCAATGATTGATAATCGACTCTATGCAGCGGCTTTGGCTGTTCATGTTACGTGCAAAGGTGGTGAAATAGCTGGGGACAAATATGGGAACTCATTGGTTGCTACAGATATTCCTGAAGGAATGGCTGTATATTTAAAGAGATCGGAAGTAAATAATTAGCAGATAAATGTGTCCAACCCTTGCCACTGTAGCTGGCTAGTTCATTAGGCGAAATTTTAAAGCTTTAAATAGAAGTTTTTTATCGCTTCATATTATGAAAATACTCTTTTCTGAGAAAAAAGGTATCAAAAAACTCAGGATAAAAAAAGAATCGAAAGACACCAGACCAGATACTTTGACATTCTTAGCCATCACTATTTTGGCGTCTGCCCTTTGGTATTATGGTAGTGGTCTTCTTAGGTTTCTTGCCATCGTTGTGCTCCTATACAATTTCTTTAGATGGCTTGCACTCAAGCTAATGGAGACCACAGGCCTTGAGTATGATCCAAATGAGAAGAAAGTGATTTTGGGGTATAATAACGAGTTTACAGTTGAGAACGCAAAGAAGATAACAGTCTACAAGGTACATGAAAAGTTCTGGAAAATGTACAAGCCACCGGACGCTACAGTTCGAAGCAGTGGGTCGTCGTCTTCGAACTCGCCTATAGTCGAATTGACTTTCTTGATCCTGAGTGTAGTGTTTGTTAATTTCATCGAAATCGTTCTGTACTGGTGTCGAACCATACTCCATCTAATCCGACGACCAGCAACCTACTATGTAGCATCAATTGATTTAGACGTGGACTCACGAGCATTACTGTACTTCAGAGCGTTTAGTAGGCTGGACGAAGAAGAGCTAAAACAACAACTCGAAAACTTACTAGGCGTACCAGTTAGTGTTTATCCAGAGCTTCTAAAATCCACGTTTGGTAAGTTTGCCAAATTTGTTTGGAATAATTCAATTTCATCCGTCGTATTTGACTTGGAAACACTCGCAATGTGATAATCATATAGTGAGACGGAAATCCTTTATCCCCATTCATTTCTTGCGATTCTCAAAAATAAAGGAATGAATTCCGAACCCATTTCTGTTATCTGAATGTAAAATCGTGAAGATAGTGCTTTATGGAAAATTGGAAAATTAGGCCTGAATAGGTAAATGTATTAGCTCGTTGTTTGATATTTGAGCAGATCTAGAGTTCCAGGTTTACCGAGAAAAATGCGGAAAAATTTTGTGTAAGGGTACTCTGGTAAATTAAGGTGAGGGGACGATGCGGATCAGTAAAGTAAGTCCAAAATAAATTATAGACTTGTGATGAATGCCTCGAGAGAACTATCAATCGTGTGTTTGACTAGGGGGTATGTTCTTCGAGCTGGAAGGTTTAGAATACCAACAGGAAAGTTGCTTCTTCTGAATTTTCTTCCTTCAATTGCGAAGTATTGTATCATGGTTTTCCTAAGCATTCGTCCAACGACTTCATTTATTTCGCCAGAACTAATTGGTTTCCCGTTAAAATACACTTTGTCGACGTAAGGAACAAATTTGTTCTTTGAGAAGTCTTGACCGTCTTTTAGTTTGAGTAGTTCTAGGAGTACTGCAGAGCTAATTTGTCCGCTTCTGGAGTCGAGGTAATTAATTATTCGCCGCTTCTTTCGGAATCGTGATCCTTCTCTAACGATTCTATCTACTGATAGGAATGAATCTTTTGAATAAGCAATGTATAAAGCTCCCATTATGGGTTTCCCTCTATCGCGATCTGTGGACATTTGGAGTATTTCCCCAACCGGAATCATTCTTCCATCGATAGTGCTATAGTACTGGTTTTTCATCCGTGATGTTCTCTGAATGGATGCTTGGACATCGGCGATCAGAGTAGCGATAGGGTTGGGGTTATTAATATCAAACCTCATAGCGAGCACCTTTTTGGGAGACTCTGGTATTCGAACTTTGAATACCGAGGTCGTATCGAAGCTATTGGTTTAAGAGCATAATGGTTCGGGCGTATTTTCTAAGGAGAAGGCGTCATCTCCTCCTAATGGTCGTCTCCCTTGCCATAAATGACAGTTTGGACATTAATATATTTTCTCTTGACTCTTAGTCCGAACTTCGAACCGATTCTTTCGAAAATCATCGGCAAGAAATGTAAACATAATCTTCATACATTACAAGTTATCATCATCTAATTCATAAAATCGTAGCAAACTCATCTCTTCAAGTTCATGAGAGAACTGTGGATCTTGGTGAATACGTCGTTTCTGTGGATTATGATAAGGCAGTGATTTATCCAGAAGCATTTTGGCAAGAATTCTTAGAACAAACAACGGTTACAGAAACAAGTACTATCTTTATTGTAAAAACGCTTAAGAAGAAAAACACTAAGCCTTCTATCCTCTTTCTTGAAACGTTCTTTGCCGGAATCGCCTTGCTCTTTGTCGTAACACGCTTCTCTCGTTTTGGAAAAGTCAAGGAACAATAGGGGAGGTTATTGTGATTAATAGTTTCTCAAGGACTGTATTGCTTTTGAATCTCTTTTCTCTCGTATTCTTTTTCCAAGGCATGCCTGCACATTTTCTGCCTATGCCTGTGTCTTCTGCTGATACATGGAATTGGCCTTACTCGAAAATAGAGCCTTTGCATCTTGAAGCAACTGTTTTCCTAGCTCCTAGCAATGTTGATCTTGACAACGTGGTTTTGGTAAACAAGTCCTCTGCCATTTACCCCATTTATCCTTTTGCAAGCAAGATCTTTGTATGGAGAGGAATATACCCATTGCGGAATGTCTCTCTCATTGATTCTAGGCGTGATATCTCTAACCAGCTTGAATCTAGGAATTATACTTATTCATTGCGAGTCGAATTGCAGAACATAACTAGTAAGGATATAACAATAGTTGTTGCTTATTATGAAGAAGTTCGCTGGTATTCCATACCTTCTGATAATAGAAGCAGAATAGTTCATAGTTCAATCTCGGCGAATACAATTCAACTGATGGAACTTATTGTGAACCGCACTGATTCAGAGCAATTCTACTTAATTAATGACTCTAGGGAGATGGGGGTTGCTTTCGACAATTTCAATGAAACTCACTTCCAGACTACATTTTCTTATCCATTCCTTTTGGAGCGCAATTAGTCTGTTATAGAAGGGGGGATCTATGTATTGGGCTACGTTACTAACCAAACAGAAAATTGGAACAGCGATGTTAACGTCTCCCTAACCCTTGATTCAAGGTAAGATCATGAGTTTTATCAATACATTCAAGATAGATTCATCAACCAAACACTACCAGCCGATACAAAAACCAACAAAGCAACCGTAACCATTACCAATTATCAGAGACAAACTGACTTTCCCTTTCTGTCCCTTCCCATGTTAGCAATCTTATTTTTTCTGATCACAATTAATTCGTTACGAAAGTGGAAAAAATAGTACTTCAGTCTGCCGTCTCACTAATAAACCAGTTCATTGTATCTTTTGGAATGTCCCCTCTGAAAAAATAAATTTGACCATTCTTCTTGGTACTGCTTCTCAGTAGAACATTCGCACTGATATGATGTTACAAAATTACGCCTAATTAGGCGCCCATTATTCATGAGAATGAGAATGTAGCTGGCATTAACCTAGAGTAAAAAATTGAGCGGTCATACTACTTAGAATTAGTTTCGGGGATTAAGCGAAATCATAGTCTCCCAGATCCTTTTGAATCAGAGGCAAATGATCGCAGAACGGCTCTGCCAATTTATAGTTCTGCAAGATCTTCTAGAAAACAGCAACTAGTCGCTTGTTTCAAGTTCAGTAATTCTAACGATCAGAAGAGTATATGCTCATCCTAACATTTTCAGAGCAAAGCTTCAACGTGATTGAAATAGGGATAAGGCTAACATTTGAATACAAAATTGCTGCATATCTTTTGAGAAATATGGGAATTAGTGATGTACTTATTTTTCAAGTAAGCGGACTACCGATCGTTGCCAGATGCTATGGAGGAAATTATTGCAAATTACATCCCGATCATTCACTTCTTACAGGATTTCTATCTGCAATAAATTCCTTTAGCAAAGAGATAGGACAAGAAGAACTGCAAGCTGTTCTTTTTAAGTTGATCTCTCTTGTGTTTTCGGAAGGAGAAGGAATAATGGTCGTAATTGGTGTTGACAAGGATGAGGAAATTGACGCGATACAGTATTTTGAATATGCAGATCAGCTCAGGAAAGAGTTTCTTCAACAATTTCCAAAAGCAACGCACGAATTGGTCTTCATGACTGATAACGAAATCGACGAAATGAGTGCCTGGCTTGATAGGTACTTGGAAATGATGCCCATGGGCGATTTACTTCCAATGATGCAGACGAGAAGAAAATCGATCCTTTCCAAAGTCAAGGGATTCCTAGGCTTTAAGTGAGAAAGGCTACTCAATAGTAGTCGCTTCGGACAGGGAATTTTCCAAAATCATGCTATTACGACTAAAAGAAATCGTCCAAAGATTTTTGCCCTTTCCCAGTAAATAACATTACTTGTTTTGGCCCTATCACTTTTTCACCCATCTTCTGGACAAAATTGGAGACAAAAAGCAAATCGTCTATAGCATTTCCTGAGTAATGATTGTTTATCACTAGATATACGAGAATACGTTTTCTTAAGAGTTCGGCAATATGGTAAGCCCAACGTCGAAGTTCTTTTGTTCTATTGATCCTTTTCTTCCCTAAATCTTCATCTGTCAGTATTCTTCTGTCACCTAATAATCGGATATAGGTAGGGTTGTCTGGTTCATCGAGATCGTAAGCAAACCTATCACTTTGAACTAATGTAACTTGTTCGTCTCGTAAATGATGAATGACGTAGTTTCGTTCTTCAAGCCACAAAAGATTTCTAAGCTCAATTGCTATAATTCCTGAGTAAAAGCTCTTGATTTCTTCCACAAGATTGTTTAGATACTTCTTAGTCTTGTCTGAAGGGGTAAAAGATCTGGGGAATTGAATAACAATTACTCTCAGCTTTTCTTTTAAGGGCTGTAACCTGATAAAAAAGGTTTCCAAATAAGTGCTGTCAATGCTTTGATAGAAAGTATCATGAGTAAAGGCTCTAAGGAGTTTGGCGCTAAAAATAAAATTAATAGGAGTCTTTTGAAACCAAGACTCAACTGTTGTTTGGGATGGAATTGAGTAAAAGGTGGAGTTGATTTCAACAAAAGAAAAGCTCTTGCTATAGTGTTGCAACATATTCTTGGCTTTTCGGGGATAGAAAAACCCCTTCCAATAGTCGTATGACCATCCAGCAACGCCGATAATCAACATTGAGGTCACTAAATTAGTTTGTTAAACAATTATATCAATATAGGCACAATTTATTGTTTAATGTTACACTGGCTCCTTTATTCATAGCACGTTCATGATCAAAAGGAAGAATGTCCATGACTTTAGTCTTATAATCTCTGATGCTGAATGACTCATGTGTATCTTATCCGATTTGGTGAAATTGCACTCAAGAGCACTGTTGTTCGTAGAAGAGCCATAAGGCAGTTAGTAACGAATATTCAAAGGGCTCTTTCTATGCGGGGGATTTCTGCAAGGGTCTGGGCCACATGGGACAGAGTCTATGTTGAAGGAGAAAACCTAGAGAGTGTATTGTCTAAGATATTTGGAATCGTTTCTTTTTCTAGAATTGTTCAGCTTAAGTTTGAAACCAAGCAACAATTGCTTGATTGGGGAGAAGAGCTGTTTAAGCAAAAGGTCAAGGGTAAGAGGTATGGGGTACGAGTCAGAAGATCTGGACAGCACGATTTTACAAGCAAAGAGCTAGAAAAGGAATTAGGTTCTCGGCTCTGGAAATATGGAAATGGAGTCGATCTGACTCATCCTGAAATTTGGGTGAAACTAGAAGTCAAAGGAAATGTCGCAAGTGCAATTTATGAAACATATCGAGGGCCTGGAGGGATTCCAATTGGAACAAATGGCCGTGCCATTGCTCTTTTTTCAGGAGGGATAGACTCCCCGGTAGCGGCTTGGCTCGCGATGAAAAGGGGAGTTAGAGTTGATTTTGCATATGTTGATCTAGGTGATGTTCGACTCGTCTATGATGTGTTCGAATCGTTTGCAAAGAATTGGTGTACTTATACGCCAAGGTTTTACCTAATTCGCTTAGATAAGACCTTGAATCGGCTTGTTCAGTTAGAATCAAAATATCGGCAGGTCTTGTTAAAAATAATTATGTACAAAGTTGCAGAGAAACTTAATTATCCGGCGTTGATAACAGGAGAGGCACTTGGACAGGCGTCCAGTCAGACCTTGCAAAACCTCAGTGTAATAAACTCATTCGCCAATTCGCTCGTTATTCGTCCACTAATTGGGCTTGACAAGCAAGAAACCGTTGAAATTGCCAAAAAGATAGGAACTTATGATCTATCAATCCGAGTACCTGAACTTTGTAATTTAGCAACAGGGAGAGTCGTTACGGCTACAAAGAGGCATATAATTGAGGAACAACTTGAATTACTTGGGGAAATAGAGTTTGAAGTATCAAGAATAAAGTCTAAAACAGATCTGAAATTCCCCCCAGCCAACGGCATAGTCAGAAAAGAGTTCGACGAAATCATTCAAGTGGATGAAAAAAATTTCGACGAATGGTTTGCCAAGTTGTTTGAAATGGACGCTTCTAAATCTTATCTCTTTGTATGCAAAACAGGACTAATGGCAAGAATCCTTGCTTCTGTATTAGAGAAAGTAGGAATCCGAGCAAAAGGCATCGCTCAACACCAATTTGAACATTTAACTTCGGTCTCAGACTAACGTATATGTATTCTTGTTTGTGGTTAATAGAATTTATAACTGTCTGAGATTGCCAGACAATCACAGTTGGAAGCACCGGTCTTCTATCTTGTTACTAATTATTTCTGAAAAAGCAAGCGAGGAATACAAGAATGAGAGGAAAAACACAAAGAATTCTTAGTTTGGGGCTTTACCTAGCGTTTCTGGGAGCCAACTCTTATGTTGCTTTTCAGTTGGTAGGAATCCAATTTTTATTCAAAGTGTCTCTATTGCTGGCGGGTTTTTCATTTCTCGTGTTATTGTTAGGTGTTGTTCTCTTAATCAAGAACGGTGCATTAGACCTAAGAAAAATTGGAAGAGAAACTACATCCGCGGTTTATTCATTCAAAACTGCAATTAAAGGTAAGAAAAAAAGTTTCTTAACTTCTCTTCTATCCGTTGGTCTCGTAGTAGCGCTTATCCTGCAATCGATGATGATATCAAGTGCTGTTCAATCTGAATATTTGGAACGGACTGTTAAAGAAGGAAGCTTGCCGAGCCTCGTGTTAAATGCCGTTGTTCCAGGATACGGACCAGGAGACCTTGGCAGTGAGCCAATAATAGTAAACAACTCATTGGAGGTAGCAAATCGCTTAGATGGCACTATCAGGGAATTGTCAAAGGACATAGGACTCCCACAAATTGATCGGTCATTTACTGTTATTAAATTGGGATCTTTCGTTACGGTAGATCAGAACAATGTGGTTTATGATAGCACTATTTTGGCAATTGACGAGGAACTAATGAATCTTCTGTGGGATATGGACAAGGCAGTGGGGGAACTACCTAGAAATAATGTATCTGTATTTGCGGTAGTGTATCCTTTTGAACTGCCAGACGTCCAGCCAAGTTGGAATGTCAACAAAACTGTGGAAATAGCTACTTATAGAGGTGGATTTGGTGGAAACGTTTTCAGAGGACCTTCAGTGTGGTTTAACGTTAGTGGCTATTATTTGGAAGACAAAATAGGCTCTGCTTCTCTTTTGCCTTACGGTATTGAGGAAATCGCTTCGATTACATACGTCATTCCCCTGAACCTTGCAGACCTGTACCGAACCTATTTCCACTATGAAGCGACAGAATTTCTAATTCTCTCATATTTCCACGATTTTGAAGCGAATGTTGAACCAAAGCAACTTGCTAATAAGCTCCGCTCTCTTGCAGAGACATTGAATAATAAAGGTCAGGATCTTATAGGAGAGGAGAAATCATATAAGTATCAGAAGTCAGAAATCCCTATTTACGATGAGCTTACTGATATTTCCAATGTAATAGCCAAGGCAAGAATACTACTCCTCTTATTTTTCGGTCCCTTGCTCATCATTGGAATTTTTATCGCATCATTCGTCCTAGGAATCAATAGTGAAAAGAAGAAAAAAGACTTTTTAATACTAAAATCGAGAGGGTTTTCTTCAACTCAACTAGCTTTGGGCTTATTTCTCGAGACCATAGTTCTAGGTATTTTCTCCTATGGAGCAGGCGTAGTTTTGGCCGGCGTTATGACATTACTTCTTGAGAGATTGAGTGGATTATTATTGAATTCTTCAATCTATTTAGCGTGGCGTAATTCAGCTTTTCTGCTGAAAGGTTTGTTGATTTCAGTAATTGTTGCGCTAGATTTAGGAATTGGATCGATCAGACAACTGAGCAAAGTTGATTCGTCTTCTCGCGACTTTGAGACTAGAGAAGCATCTATTCAACCCATTTGGAAGATCTACTTTATCGATGTTTTTCTATTACTATTAGCAGTATCGGGATTAATTGGAGTCCAACTACTCTCAAAAGGCCTAGATGAGGAGGGACGGAGAGAACTTGCATTGAATTTTTCAACCCCGATCATGGTAATTCTCCTTACCGGGGCTACACTCACATTTTATCGAACATTTGAACCAATGACAAAGTTGCTCTTAAGAATTATTCCTAGAAGATTAGGCGAAGTCAATATATTGGGACTCAAGGGGCTGTTAACTGGGAAACATATCACTCTGCTTTTTGTCTCAGTACTAATGCTTTCAACTTCTTTCGGCATCGTCATGCTTTCTGTTCCTGAAGGCGCAACAAGAAATGCTGTTGACCAGGCCTATTATCAAGTTGGCAGTGAAATTAGGGTGAGTGGTCTATCAGAAGAATGGAGCGCTACAGACTTTTCATTCATTTCTCAAGATATCGGTGTCAAAACAATAGCTGGAGGTAAATACGCAGATATTGTTGTAGAATACGGAGGCTATGAAAAGTTTCATTTGACTGTTTTGGGAATTGATCCGCAGAGTTACTTTGAAGCAGCATACTTGCCGGGACAATTTTTGGGTTTTAGCAAAGAAAAAGCGAAAGATTTGCTCAGTGAGCCAGAAAATGCCTTATATTGGGGTCAGGATCGAGAGTTTGTCAATTCAAGTAATTCGTTCCAAATAGAGTTATTTGACAAGTTCTACACAGCGAAAAAGAACACTTATGTTTTTGCTCTCAAGCAGAGTTTTGATCTTTGGCCCCTACTAATTGAGGAAAGAATGCCGTATCCAGGAATGAGGCTAGTTGTTTCCTTACAAAAATTTGAAGACATAGTCTCAACAATTTGGAAAGCTCAAATTGCTGAAATGGATGTTTTCAGCATTGCTGTGTCAGACTCAAACAGAACTGCTTCTGAAGTTGGATCAAGACTTCGCGTGGAATTCAGTTCAATTGGACTCCCAACAGTCGTAACAATTGATGATGTTGGTCTGCCCCGAGGTGATGAAGCGTTTCTGCTAGGGGTTTCTTACGTAGGAATATTTGGGATTTACGGGCTTCTGGTGCTTATTGCGGTGGCTTCGATCTACTACGGCTCTTCTTTCTCGAGAAATCGAAAAAGGGAAATTTCCTTGTTTAAAGCCATCGGAATGACAAGATTCCAAACCATACGTATGTATTTGTTCCAGATAAGCTATTCATCACTAATTGCGACATTAGTTGGATATGTACTTGGTCGACAGATCGCTGGACTTTCGGCTTCTCTTATTGAAGCAAGCGGATTCCTTGAAAATCTGCCTGAGATTGAGCTGATTTTGTGGAATAACCAAATAAGATTATTCTTGATTAGCGTTTTTTCTGTAACTGTCGTGTCTGTGTTTCTCCCTATACTTCGATTATTTAGCCAGAAGTACAATATTTTGATGGAGGAAAAATAAACAAAGATAAGTCTGTTTATTAGAAAGATACAAACTTCTACTCGTTTTGTCCAGACACTAACTCATGATGGACAACGGACTATGCATGGGGTCTTTGAACCCCTTGAAACGATAATTCATAAGACATTTAGACTACGAATCAGAGATTAGAATAGTTATGGCTAGGATCCTAATCTGTGACGACGCTCGATTCATGCGACTCATGCTTAGTCGGATCATTACCAAAATGGGCCACGAAGTAGTGGGAGAAGCATCGAATGGTGAAGAAGCAGTGAAGCTGTACCATCAGCTCAGACCCGATATTATAACACTTGATGTTGTTATGCCTAAAATGGATGGGCTCAACGCGTTGAGGAAGATCCTCGCCTTAGATCCAAATGCAAAAGTTTTGATGGTCACAGCTATTGGAAATCAAACAATGGTCCTTAATGCGATGAGACTTGGAGCCAGAGAATATGTTGTAAAACCGTTTAGAATCGGCGAAGTTGTAAGAGCATTGAATAAACTATTAACAACAAACACTCATTTTCGATAGATGCCCGAAATAAAATCGAAATCCTTTGTTTTTGCTCTTTTTCCCGTCAGTTGTTTTATCCAATCGGTTCAGAAGAAATCTGCTTATCAACTACCACCACCAAATAAATGGCGAGAAACAACAAACAAGCGCCCACAATGGTGGGGAATGAAGGAATTTCTTTGAAAAACAGATAAGCAAGAATTGTTGCGATAATCGGCTCACCAAGGATTGCAAACCCTACATCATGTGGTCTAGAAATTTTCATTGAATAATTGTAACCCGCGTGCCCGACTAGAGACGGGCCTATGGCTAGGGCTGCGAAAATGAAAAAGTCACTTGGAATGCTTGGAATAAAGTGCGCACCAGTTACGGCTATGAAAAGACCTATTGAGAAAGCAGCTCCCAAATTGACAAAACCAAAGTATCCCCAAAGTGAAGCCGATGCAAGTATTCTCCTTGCTATGAAAAAATAGAGGACAACAAACCAAGAGCTTACCAAGGCTAGAATTACTCCTATGAACAAGTTAAGGTCGAAGACTATTCTATTTTCCTTGCTTACATCAAGCGTCATAGCTGCAATTGCCAGGAATACCAATACTATGCTGATTTTTTCAAGCTTTGTAGGATATATTCCCATGAACACCCACGCTGCCAAAGCCATCCAAACGGGGGTCGTGGTAACAACTAAAACACTAATTGCAACCGTAACATATCGCAAAGATTCGAACCAGATTGTGAAATGAAGGCCCAGGGACAGTCCGGCTAATGCAGTTAGCCCTATATCTTTTAGGCTTTGAGGGATTTTCGACTTTTCTTTCAGAAGAAAACTAATTATTAATGATCCAATTCCAGCAAACAAGACTCTCCAAAAAGCAATAACAGAAGCATTATTTGCGAGGGCAAAGCGTACAAGGATTGCAGCCGGCCCCACAGCGATCGTTGCAAGCAATAGTATAAGCCGCGGATGATCTTCCAAGCTTGACAATCTTAGCGCACGCAATCCTTTCACGATACGGTTGTGGGTTGCGTTCTTTTTGAATATTCCTTCTAAGCTTCGAGGAGGTGGAAGAAAAGAGAAGAATTCGGTTCGTGATGCATTATCTATAACGAATGTCGAACTTTTCGTTATGTGTGCTCCTTTGAGCTGTTGGCTTCTTTTCCGTTATTCATGATGACGAACATTCTATCTCCAACCATCTCAAGATGCGCATCCAGCTCGTCTTTTACGATCAAGTCAACGAGAATGGCTTCAAGCTTGTCTCTATCAATATTAAATGACTTGGAAAGTGTGTCAATTGGAATGTTGCCCACTTTTTCAATCTTCTTTGCAATTACTAGCCGTTCATGTTTTTCCAAGGTTCTGGATGGCAGTATTGTTCCTGAGAGCTCAGCAACTCGATCCACATCTGCTTGTTCCCAAGCTTCTATTATTTGGCGGATAATAGCAATAAACGACGTTCCGAGTAAGTGTTTTTCGATTTCTTCTGCAATCGCTTTGGCTCTTTGAAGCGAGAAATCAGTAACAAGTTCTATTCCAACCGTTGCACCGTCGAAGGAAGATATTGCTGTTGCCAGATCCGGTAATCGTTCAGAATCTATGCTATCGAAGAATTCTAAGTATTTGCTAATAATGGGTCTCATTAGTCTTGGTTCGTTGCCAGCGATTCCATTGATGAATGATTTTCCCCTTTCGAAAATCAATGGTTTATCAGTTTTTACGAAAGAGTTGATGAAAGCATTAAGAGTAGTCAACACACTCTCTAATTGTTGACGAGCCATAGAACCAAGTATGTCGATCATTCTTCGTCTTTCTTCTGGAGTCCCCTCGAGCCCAATTCGTAGTGTGTTTTGAGTAAGTACTTGTCTACAAACAGCGGGGCGGTGTGATGAAATGATCGCGTAAGCTTGAGCCATATAGCTTCTAATAATCCTATTTTCAACGCTGATCATAGAGTTGATCAGGTTTTGGGCAGCAAGACTGGCAATTCCTTCGTCCTCGCTTACGAGTAAGACGAGTTCTTCGATTACTGAAATAAGTGTTGGTTTGTTGAGACCTGGCATTGTGGAAAGATTCTTGACCAATTCACTTAGGTCTGGAAATTCTTGCTCTATCTCTGGAGTGAGTTTTGAATCGACAAAGTCTCGGATGTCCAGTTCTCCATTTCTTGAAGATTCTTCAGTAGCAGAAGCTTTTTCTTTTTCTGTGGGTTCATGGTTTTCTTTGATAACTTTTTTCTTCGTTGGGGGTTCTTTTGAGGGTTTTGATGCCTTCTTTGGAGGTTTCTTTTTTTCCGCCGGTTCTTCAATTGTTTCTAGGGCCTCTTTCTCAATAATCTCGGCATCAATGGCTTCAGCTTCTTCTGGTGATATTTCAGTTTCCTCAGGTTCGACTCCAACTATTGTTTCTTCACTTGGTTCTTCTTCTTGTTCTGTTTCTTGTTTTTCTTCAGCTTCTTCAGGAACGGGTTCTTCCTTTTCTTCAGCGGGTGCTTGCTCTTCTTTAGGCACTGCTTCCTCAGCAATTTCCTTTTCTGGCTCTTCGACCTGCTTCTTATCTGCTTCCTCAACGGCTTTTTCTTTTTCTCTTTCCTTTGATTTAATACCTAACTTCATGGTATTGTTAAGATATTCAATAATATTGTCGGGCTTGTCGTGAATTTCATCAAATATATGAGGGCAGGAGAAGTTTTCTCCTCCCAAGACGGCCTTCAACGAATTATCAAGAAGAATAAAGTCACTAAATTCAGAGATTGTTTGAAGAAGCGTGATGATATTGCTTTTTGGTCCTAAAATTGCCTCAATTAACTCGCTTTCCCTTGGAGTAATATTCTCGTCTTCCAGCGCGATATCAATGATAGTCATTATTTTACCGTCTGTTTTTTTCATTCTCCGCTTCAAATCATTAATTCTTGTGAAGGCGGAAAGAGTTATCCAGTCAGTGAATAAGAACACGATCGCTTTTGACCCTTTCAAGAGCTTGCTTGAATGGGCGTGTGTCTTCAATGCTTCAAGATCTTTCACTCCACTTATGGCCAGCGTATTAGGAGGGATTTTCTCACTGGCTTCTTTGACTGTTAGTTCTTCCAAGAGTTTTCCTGTAAGCTGATAATACCTTAGGTTTCCAGCTCTGTTGTTTTTTATTGCTCTAAGTTCAACGGGTCCATCAAACAATGGAATAATCTCAAAATCCAGCTGAAACTGATCCTTCAGCCAGTCATAGACTTCCTCTATTCTTCCTTGGCGATCCACTGCTTCTGTAACAACGTGATTAATGAGAAGTAGTCTATCAGACAAGTTAAAGGGATTTTCATTTTTGAGGATCTCTAGCAACGATGTTTCTGCCGGAGACGAGTGAAACTCAACATGGGACAAAGCGTGAATAACAAGACTCTCCTCAATATGGTGATAAATTCGAGTGCCTGACGAGGAAGGGAAATCACATGCAAGAGAGTTGTTGATAAGAATGTTGGGGAAGGCCGACGTTTCTTCGTCGAGATATGAAATAAGTTTTGACGGACTAGTGCCCGCAAAAATAATGTCAAACGTTGTTGTAGAATTTTCTTCGGCCATATGCAATCAACCTGCATAATAAGTCCATGACACCTTAACCCTGAAACCACAATCGCTTTTTTCTTGTACTTCGATTTTACTGGGTCTAAACTTCAGACATGCACATCTCTTAAACTTCTTTCGCTAAGCGAAGATTCTTCTGCATGGGTTATGAGTTTTGTCCTCAAATTATACAGTAAAAAAACCCCATAGAACTTAAAAATACCGCACCATTAGAGGTTGTAGCGTAATGAAATCAACTTCAGACGAAGTGTAACAATATCCTATCGCAAATTGCCAATTTGGAAAAAGAGGATGCGATTTATTAAAATTCGAATTTATTTTTTTCAAGAAAAAGAATTGCACTGAAAAATAGGGAAAAATCACTTAAAGCTTAGATGATGTTGTAAATGTAGAGATTATTGGAGTGAAATGGTATGTCCACTCAGCTATCCAGCGAAGAAAAACTCGTAGTCTTCAGAATAGGAAATACCCTTCTCGGGGTCAGCGTCGACCAAGTAATAGAAGTATTCCAACCTGAAGTTATTACCCCTATTCCACAAGCTCCTGTAAACCTAGCAGGTGTCATCAATTTCAGAGGCCAAATAATCCCAATCATTGATCTTGCCGGAAAGCTTCAAATGCAGGGAAATCCCGACGAAGAAAACTTATATGTTATTATTTCTGACAAGCTAGGCGGAACAGCTGGGATTCTTGTTGATTATGTTGAAAGCGTCTTAGGCGTCGAAAAACAAAACATCAAAGCTACGGGTGAGGTTCTGGGAAAAAGAATTGAGGACATCCCTTATCTGACAGGAATTGCAATGACTGACCTTGGACTGATACTGATCTTAGACCTTTCAAAGCTATCTTCTACATCGGAATTTGAGTTCTTTAAAGAACTTCGAGCAGGGAGTATTGAATTATCTCAAGTAGCCCCAGCGACTACACCCCCGACGGCAACCAGCACGGATTCTGACATGGAGTTTGGCTTGGATTTTGATGCTCTCAAAAAATCAGAATTAGTACAAATAGCCTCGGAGCTTGGAATTTCGAATCCATCGTCAAAAACAAAAGGTCAATTGATTGACTTAATTAAAGAAAAAATGGGGATGTAGAGCGCTGAACCGCCAATTTGATCCCAAGGATTAGCAGATTTTTGGTCGATCTATTTCTTTAGCGCTTCACTTTTCTTTTCTGTAGATAGGAGCATATTATCTAATTCTCTAATGATTGTATTTTTGAATTCGTCGATCTGCTTAGTATCCACGGCCTCTTTGCCAAACAGAGTACCAATTGTTGTCTGCGTCAAAATGATGAACATTTCTGAAAGCATGTCTCTAACGAATTTCAGCACCAGATATTTGTCTCCTTTAATCTTGGTATCCATTTGGTTTTCTCCGTGACGCATGACAGTAATAGTTCGGTTTTCACTCTTTAGTTGAAATACGAAGCAATCATCAATCATTGAGGAATAACTGACCGTGTTTTCGTATTCGGGGCGCTGATAGAGTTTTTCGAGCGCTGTTGTAAATAATGTGTCTGTAATGAAGTAATTATTTCTAAACGAAACTTCAATTGTTTCTGATTTTACCATTTTATTTGCACCTTCCTTGTATTTTTATTTAACTTGCTCTGTTATGATCTCTGCTGATTCAGAGTCTTCCTGGTCTGCTGGAACACCATTTGAATTTCGAAGCAGGATTTTCAGTGAGATTGGAACAACAAGAGACGAAATCATCACTAGAATCGCAATCATCGAGAAGAGAGAGTCGCTGAATACTCCCAATAGGAGCAATTCGGTTGAGAGCAACAGAATTACTTCTCCCCTGGGAGACATGCCCAAACCAATTTCAACGGCATCTCTCGACCTTTGATTAAAAGCGTAAGCCCCAAAGCCTGATCCAATTACTTTAGCTAGAATTGCTCCAGTCGCAAGAATTAAGCCAATTGCAGCAATTTGTAGAGATGTGATCACGCCAATATTCATTCGAAGCCCTACGGAGATAAAGAAGAACGGTATGAACCAATGGGAGATTGGCCGAAGCAACTCTTCTGCATTTTTTTGTACCTTTTTGTCGGTTCCAATGATGATTCCAGCTACAAA
>JAJRWK010000005.1 GCA_024276795.1 archaeon
ATGAGCTTGACAGCGTTGGGTTATTCAGAGAAGCCGTGAATCTTTCTGAACAAGGCCATGACAATGCAGATGTGGCTCTATGGGTGCATCGTTCGTTAGCTATTTCGATGGGAGAAATTGCACGCCTTTTATGAGAGGAAATGGGAATTAAAAGGGTTGGATTCTCGGGAGGAGTTGGATACAACAAGATTATTACAGAATACTTGCAACAATTCACGAAGAGGATAGGGCTCGAATTTCTAATGCATGAAAGAATTGCTCCGGGGGATGCGGGGATTAGTGCAGGACAACTTTTCTATGCAGGAGGCCGATAAGAAGATGGTAACAATTGGAAAAACCGTCGAATTGAGCCACGGTGGTGGTGGAAAGCGGATGGATCAACTGATTAGATTCATTGCTGATAACATTGGTTTAGAAGACCATTCAGAGGATATCGTTGGCCCCAGCAGAACAGACGACAGCGCAGTCATCGCGTGGAAGCCAGAGGATACTTCATTAGTATTCACAACTGATTCTCACACTATTGATCCCTTGTTTTTTAGAGGGGGCAATATTGGGGACTTAGCAATTGCGGGAACAGTGAATGACCTTGCAGTGATGGGTGCTAAACCGTTGTACCTAACACTAGGAATGATTATTGAGGAGGGATTCGCTTTCGACGACCTTGCAATCATTTCTGAGACGATTGGGAAGAGATGTCGAGAAACTGGAGTGAGAATAGTGGCTGGGGACACAAAGGTCATGCCTAACGGTATGCTTTCCGGGTTGGTATTAAATACCGCTGGAGTTGGCGCGCTCATCAGAGAACAACCGGTTCACGACGGAAATGCAAGGCCGGGAGACATCATCATTGTTACGGGGTCGATTGGCGATCATGGTACGAGCCTAATGTCGCTTAGGGAGGGCTTGGAATTTGACACGGATTTGGCCTCAGACGTTGCTCCTCTTTGGCCGGCGCTAGAAAGAATAGTCGCAGATCCGAGGGTCCATGCAATGAAAGACATGACTCGCGGAGGGTTTGCAAGTGCAGTCAACGAAATAGCCACAAAATCAAGTGTAGCACTAGTTGTAGAAGAAGAGCTGGTACCAGTCAAGCCAGCGGCACAAGCAATTGCAGACATTCTTGGGCTTGAGATCATGGAGATTTCTTGTGAAGGGAGAGCGTTAATTGTTGCCGAGAAAGGCGCAGAGGATGACCTCCTTAAAGAACTGAGAAGACACGAGGTCTCAAAGGACGCAGAAGTGATTGGTCATGTGGAAAAGGATCCTCGCGGAAAAGTGTTGATCCGCACAGATATTGGAGGGACTAGAATTCTTGACAAACCCTATGGAGAACCAATCCCGCGTGTTTGCTAAGTATGAGGAGGGTCAGTTGTGCACGAAATGACGAGGGTTGAAGAGCTAGTTCGGGTGCTTAAGAAAAAGGGTGTTAGGGGTAAGGTTCGAATTACGATTGGGCACCTTGAAGCGACGCAAATCATGTTGGAGGAGGTAAAAGAGTGCTTTGAAATTGCAACAAAAAACACTGATCTAGAAGGGTCGGAAATTGTTTTCGTTCCACAGCCAATCAGGATGAAGTGTAACGATTGTGAGGCGGTTTTTGATGTGTCATTCGATGATTTGCCCCTCAGATGCCCTATTTGTCGAAAAGACGATTGCCAGCTTTTAGAAGATGATGAACTATCCATAATAGCAGTAGATACACCCTGAAGAAGTCAGACAACACTGTATGCGTCTCTTAATTTTTAGTTTATGACCCTTCTTGGTAGAGATTTGGTTCTTCACTAAACCTTTTCAACACATTTTAATCTAGCTAACTTGGAGAGGTGTAATCTTCATGTCAGTAGAAATCGACGAAGAAACGAAACAGCAAGTTAGACAAATATTAACCAATATTCAGAATCCAGTTACTTTGCGCGTCTTCCTTGATCAGGAAAATTGCGTGTATTGTAATGAGACAAAGAGCCTTGTAGAGCAACTCGCAGAAATGGCTCCCGAAGGAAAACTAATATTGGATATTCATGATTGTACAGAGGATAAATCCTCGATGGAAAAATTCGGGATCGACAGAATACCGGCAATTATTGTCGACAATGGTGAGACAACAAATATCCGCTATTACGGAATTCCGGCAGGCTATGAGTTCAGTGCTTTGCTAGAAGATATCTTGGACATTAGCCGCGGTGAGACCGAATTCCTTTCTCCAAGTGCTCAAGAATATATCAAATCAATTGATAAACCTGTGCACATCATGGTATTTGTTACGCCTACATGCCCGTACTGTCCCCGAGCGGTTAGACAAGCACATGCAGCGGCATTGCTAAACAAAAACATTAAAGCAGAAATGATTGAATCCATGGAATTCCAGGAACTGGCTCAGAAATACAGTGTTTATGGGGTCCCCAAGATTGTGATTAATGATAAAGTAGAAATTGAAGGGGCACCTCCAGAGCCCATGTTCATCCAGAAGCTCAAAGAGGCTTTAGCATAGCCGCTCTTTTGTGGCCCAGAAAGCCCCCGATTCTCCTCCTTTTCATTGCCAGATTCTTTTTAGCAACCTAGCTTTTCCAGAATTTTCGTCATACGAGAACAGGCCAGCGTTTCGAAGTTCAAATAATGCTCTCCTTACGGCCAGAGGCTCGATTCCAGTAGCTCTTGCAAGTTCCTTTATTGTCCATTCTTGTTTTTCCCCATGAGCAACAACAAGAATACGTGTGTGAGGATTCGCACTATACACCTTTTCGAGGAGAACTAGGTAAATATCCAGCATCTTGAGCGCGTCAATTTGTTTTCCTCGTTCCATCGTTAGGTCTTCGTATTGTTTCGAAATATGCTCGAGTTGTGAGGTTATATGATTCATCTGACTCTTGACTTGAGCTAGATTTGTTTGCAAATCTTCGTTTTCAGATTTTAGCGAGTCAATCTCGTTGTCTTTTTGAAGCAAAAGGTCTGCTACGTGATCTAGTTCTAATCGTAGTGCCTCTGCTTGCCTTAGGCTCTTGTCGTAGCTTTCCTTCAATTGCTCGTGCTTCTTCAACTGTGTTTTTAGTTTCTCGAGTTGAGCATTTACATCGGTGATTTGGCTTTTGAATCGAGCGTTTTCTCCCTCATAGTGTGCTACAAGCTTTTCGAATATTTCCCCAACATCTGCTTTCAGAGACGCGAAAGTTGAATCTAGGGTTTTGGCAAGTTCTTCGTTGTATTTGTCTGGCTTCATTTTGGTTCTCAAAAAATTACTTCATCACGGATTTTTAATGTTAGCGGGGATGCCGAAAAGTAATCTGCTTGAGCCTGTTCTTGAATGAGAAGAATTAGGAATCGATTCTTTTGGTAATTGGCTCCAGTGATTCTTGAAACAAAGATTGGTGAGAGAAAATCATGGCAATGAGGACAAGAAAATACATGGAGTCAATAACAATTATTCGCCCCACATCTCCAACTACAGTACGTAGACTCCAGCCAACTACTTGTGGGATGAAAAGATATGCAACATGCCAGTTAATGGCTTGCAATAAGGGTTTTAGATTTCCTTGGGTTACAGAACTCCAGACCAAGATTGAGAGGAGTACCGTGAGGAAAGCGTATAGAGATCTTTCCAGAGCGCCAGAAAGTAGTGAAGGGTCAAGGGTGAGAGACTGCCCAGGGTCTAGAAGTGCTATCGTTAATTGGGGAGTATAGAGGAAAGCAGTTTCTGTGAACCCCCAACCCAGACCAAAAGCAATGATTGGAGGTGTTTTGCTTAGTGATGAGAATTTCATAATCTCGTAAAAGCGGATGAATTGAGCTGTAATCCCAAAAAGCAAGGCTAGCATGAGAATATAGCCCATGTGGTTCGCCAAATACTCAGATGCTTGAGCGGCTTTTTCAGAATTCGAACTCAATTCGGCAGTGTCAAATCCAGCCTGTCTCAAAACCAGCTCTCCAACTAATAATCTTGGAATAAACAATAGGACTTGGGCAATGATCCAGCCAAAAGTTCCGAGGAGAGTCGCTTGTAACAAGCTTGGTGCTTCTGTTTTTGAGACGAAGTAGAAGGCAATCAAGACTGGGCCGGCCGCGAGGAGCAAAACCAAGAGATAAACAATGAATTCCAACATAATATCTAGTTGCAGATTGTTTTGTGTTTCCAAAAGATTTTTGCTTTCTTCCACACAACTATTCTATGCTTAGACTATCTGAAACAGTGATGGAAATTGGTTCTTGATTGGAAACACCTACCGATACGGGAGGAGCTTCAATGACCGAGAGAAGTTCAGCTTCTGCTCTTCTCCGACCTTGTTCTCGATAGTATACATAGGTTAGGCTGGCGAGCGAGATCACGGATAGTCCAATTGTCATTGCATAGAGCGTGAAAATCCCGAGAATTGTAATTCCCCCGACAGTCCAAGTTAGATTGATGACTTTGTCATATACAATTCCGCCAAAAATTGGGCCTATAATCGCCCCAATGTTAAAAAACATTTGAACGGTACCGAATTCTTCTCCTCTTTTGTTTGCTGGTACAACTTCTGATTGAAGAGCTCGAAAGACAGGCATTCTAATTGCCATTGACATTTGGCGGAGGATGAACACAGCGATGAGCCATGCAATGGCCATTTTTATGCCCAGCAATAGAATGAAGAACCCCCCCGTAAGTGTTGAAAACCACAAGATAGGAATTCGACCCTTTCTATCGGAAAGCCAGCCACCAAGGGGGTTCATAAACATCCCTACGACAGACCCTAGACCAATAACAACACCAATTACTTCTGTGGACATGTGATAATAGTCTAGGAGAAAGATTGTCATAAGAGGAAAGATGCTACTGAAGGCAAATCCATTGAGCACTGCATATCCATACATAGCTATCAGAATGGGTGGCTTCTTGAAAAGAGGAGTTCGCGCTGTCTTTGCGAGCGATTTAGTGCTTCGAGTGGGAGCAATAATCATGATGCCGATAGTTTTTCCGATTTCACCAATGGTCATTGGTTTTTCTTCCTTAGGATCATGAATCAAGAGGTGTGCGAGTATTGCAGAGAGGAATGAGAGCAAAGCAGTTGAAAGAAACAATGCGCGATAAGAAGCAAGGTCTCCTAAGCCAAAATACTGATTGATAAGATAGTAGCCCGCAGAACCCATAAATGGTCCGACTGCCCACCCAATTTGCATGGAAAACATGAAGAGGCCGAGGTTTCGTCCCAGCTTTTCTTCGGATGACGTGTCAGCGACTAGTGCTTCTGCGACTGGCCAGACCGCGGCACTCGCTACGCCTTGGAAAAAACGAGCGATAAACAGTAGCCAGAAGCTAGAAGCAAATCCATACATGGCGCTTATGAAACCATAAAAGATAAGACCTACAAGGATGACGGGCTTTCTTCCTGAAGAATCACTTAATGCCCCATACTTTGGCGCTAAGAATGCCCTCGAAATCATGAACCCGGCGGCAAGAAAGCCAATTTGAGTAGCAATTCCGATTGATCCGATAATGGGGATGTCGACGGTTTCTCCAATGGCGGCTAGGTAAAGTGGGATAAATGGCATGATAAGGCCGTAACTCAAGTTGATTACGAAAGAGGATAGACTGAGGGCAAAGAGAGTGCGCGTGCGATCCATTCTAATTTTTTTTACTGGTAAAGAACATTTAACTGTTCCCCTTCTTTCTAATACAAATGTACTTTTGAAAACAGTGAGAAATGAAGCGCACAAAGAATGGACTTTTCTACGCGATGTGTCAGACACTAGCATAGAAGGGCAATGAATTCGAATTCAGAGAATGATGATAACAGAAAAGACATGCCCGAAGAAGTCACTTCTTGGGAGGAACTATTTGGTAGTCTACAAGAAGATATATTGCGCGAATTTGGAGGACAAAGCATCCATGGATTTATTCCTCGAAAGATCGAGATTGAGCAAATACCAGGTGAACAAGCATTGTGGACCAAAATAACAGATCCTTCGGGTCATGTGTTTGAAAACAAGCTCTCTCCAATCACTGCATTGTTATTGGCTTTCGCGCATTTATCGACAATGGTTCACGGGTCAATCGAGCAGAAGCCAACAATTTCTGCTGAAGAGTTTTTGAAATATTCCCAGGAATCCTTGTTATTATTGATTATTCAATATTTCCAAGGAAGAGAAGAATTGAGCGATTTCTTACAGGATGAAAAGAGAATTGAAAAACTCGAGGGTGCAGTGAACATGGCAGCTTGGGAACTCGCTGAGATCCTTCAAAAGGCATTTTTCAGAGCGGGAAGGAGAGATGATGAAACTGAGGACGAGAATGATAAAGTTGTTTAAGGCAAGCCGAGAAGTGAGCCTATATGAGTGCGTTACAAGATGAAACTGGAGAAATAATTGTTTGTGCTATCTGCTCTAAAGAGATTAGCATTGAGAACTACATTTCCTTGTCTCTTATACGTCAAAGTATCAATGTGGAAAAGAGAGAAGCGGAAATCCATGAGTGGGAAGATTTACTATATTTCTGTGGTGAGTGCAAAGGCATGGAAGAGTTACCTGACATTTTGCTTTCGATTCTGGCGAGTGATGTTGATTCTAAAGAAGAAGCTTCTAAGGAAGACAAGAGTTGAATGGGGGCTTAGATTTTTAGAGAAGAGATTCAAATGTGGGAGCAATGCTAGAAGTTGAGGTTAAGGTTCGTATTCTTCAAGCGGATCGTATCCCTGAATTAATTGCGAAGATCATAGAAAGGGGATATGAAGACTTAGGTATGGTTATTGACGAGGATTTGTACTTCAATCATCCTTGTAGAGATTTTGCAAATACCGATGAAGCTCTTCGCATTCGGGGAGGGGAAAGACCCACCCTTACGTACAAAGGACCAAAATTATCCGCAAAATCCAAAACAAGAGAAGAGATTGTCGTGGAAATCAATGATTCGAATAACATGGAGAAGCTCTTGGTAAGTCTTGGGTTTCGAATCGTTGGACGGGTTTACAAAGAGCGTAGAAAGTTTTCAAAAGGAAATGCTCTGCTCACCATTGATCATGTCCCCAAGCTGGGGTGGTTCGCTGAGCTAGAAACATTGGTGGAAAGTGAGGAGGACTTTTCACAGTTGGAACGAAAAGCCATTGATGACTTAAAGCGAATATTTTCTGAAGTTGTATATATTCGAGAATCTTACCTTGAAATGTTGCTTGAAAACGGGATTACCGATAATTCTCCCAGAGCGTAGTTTAGCAATAAACAAATAGACCCTATGCATAGAGTTGCTAGAGCGAAATGTCAGGACTTGCAAAGGGCAGAGGGTTCATTGTAGCGGGAAAATCATTGAACCACGGGACGATTACAGCAGAATTGAAAGAATTAACGTCAAGATCGGGATTTGAGTTGTTCAAGCCCTTCCGTATGAAGTCTCAGCAACTCGGGGGGGTTTTTGGGTTTCAATATGGTGTTGATTCTCAAAACGAGTTTTGGAGAGTAGCTGGAGAAATTAGTGAGCATTTTAAGGATGAAGATGTGGTTCTTCAGTTCCTCGAACAGCCGGATTTCCTATCTTCAAATTGGAACCCAGCGGGTTATCTAATTAGGCGTGGTTTTTCTCCGAGATGGCCTCGCGACTTTGAAGTGTCATTCTTGTTTTTACAAATTGCTTTTTTGACCAAACCATGGCAGAAGATTATCAGTGAGGAACTGGCCAGTTTCAGTGAAAAATGGGATGAAGCATTCTATTTGGAGAATTGGAGGCATTACTTGATCTATTTGTTTATTGTCTTACCGGGACACAAAGACCTGAATTACGCGAACATGCTATTGACAGATCTGGTTCAAGGATTTCTGAAAAAAGGAGAGAATACAGAGCCATTGACTGAAAGGCCAGAGAAACTAGACTTTCTCTACCATGATTATGAGGAAACAATTTTTTCGGGAATATTAGCAAGTACGACTCAGGGCGTCTGGATTACAAGTAAAAATGTCGTACAACTTTCTCTTCATTTAGAAGACGAGAACGCATTTTTCATAATTGAACCGAAGTCATAGTTTAGATTCGCTCAAACAAAGAAGTGCTTGTTCTTTTGAACGAGTCGAGGATTTCGTCAATTGCTACTTTAGTAGGTAATGTGTTTTCAATTACGAGGCTTCCATTCACGATCACGTTTTTGACATGGCTACGCTCTCCGATGTAGACCAAATGGCTAAGAGCACTTTTTTCATGGTAGATTGGTTGCATCTCGATTGTCTTGAGCGAGAGAGAGACAATGTCTGCTTTGAAGCCTTCCTTGAGTTGCCCAACGTTATTCATGTGTAGTACGTTTGCTCCACCAGCTGTGGCCAAGTACATCGCTTCGCTGATCGGCAACAAAGTTGGGGAATAATGTAGTCCTTTGTAGAGCAGAGCAATGAGCCGTGTTGTTTCGAATAGATCTAATCGGTTATTGCTACTAGCACCATCCGTTCCGAGGCTAGTTTTCACATTATTGGAAACATATTCAACCAAGGGTGGTATTCCTGAAGCGAGCTTTAGATTGCTGACAAGGTTGATGGACACTCCTACTTTTCGGGATCTCAGAGTTTCGACGTCTTTCTTAGATGTGTGCACACAATGGGCAGCAACAGTGTATTGATCCAAAACACCTAGTGAGTCAAGATATTGGGTGGGAGTAGTGATTTCTTCTGATATTTGGAAGTCCATCTCTTGTGCAAAGTTTCTGATTGCTTCCATTTCGTGCTTGGTTTCAGCAAGGTGTGTGTGGAAGAGTACTGGTACTTCAAATTTTTCATTGTATTCTAGAAGAAGCTCGTGCATTACTTGGTAGGTCTCATTTGTTACGGTATAAGGAGCGTGAGGTTGCAGTGCGACTCGGATGAGATCGTTGTGTGACTGGTGCCATTTAACTACGAACATGTCGTCTCTTTTGTATTCGGCGATAGGGTGCAGAATTGGGTATCCAACAATCGCTCGCATCCCCAGCTCAACAAATGCCTGTGCTTCTTTTTCCGGATGCCAATACATGCTGTTAGCGGTAGTGGTTCCTGAGCGAAGCATTTCTAGGACGGCGAGACGAGCTCCGTGGAAAATATCGTCAGGAGTAAGGTGAGATTCCATGGGCCAGATATATTTTTCCAGCCATTCCATGAGAGGAAGATCGTCAGCAATTCCTCGAAATAGAGTCATCGCGGCGTGGGTATGGGTATTGATTAATCCGGGAATAAGGACATCAGCATCCTTATCGCCTACAATATCGTGTCCAGCTAGCGAGGACTTTGTCTGATCATAAGGGCCGATCGAAACGATCTTGTCATTTTCAACTATAATTAGGGGATCTTTGATTATTTCAACGCTTCCCAGCTCAGGGAAAGAATATGCGTATTTTCCACGAACACCAATCTCATTTTCCATACGAATTCATGCGTGAGAGGAGAAATAAAGGCTTTTGTGGATTTCCGAGAATTTTCCAAAGCATATAGATTTAGGAAATTTCAAAATTCTTTGAGAGAATGTCTTGAGTCATTTGTATTAACTTGGGGTTGCTGTGAAATGATACCGGTGTTACTGCAATGCTTCGGTTTCGAAGTACTTGAAAGGAATCGGTATTGGGCTCTAGATCTTTTCTGAGTTCACCCC
Source organism: archaeon (assembly GCA_024276795.1). Taxonomy (GTDB): domain Archaea; phylum Asgardarchaeota; class Heimdallarchaeia; order Heimdallarchaeales; family JAJRWK01; genus JAJRWK01. The sequence continues at coordinate 9,563 of JAJRWK010000005.1, forward strand.
AAAGCCAATAATATTTTTCACCTCGCGGATCTTCTCTTTCTATGAGGTAGTTAACGTACTTGTATTTTGCTGGAGGAACGATCTTGATCGGGGTGTCCTGAGTGGTCTGTCGGGGAAAGTTTAGGTTTATGAAGAGAACTTGATCCCAATATGAAGTGGGGAGTTTGAGCAAGGCTTGAACCAGTTTAACGCCAATTCTTGCTACTGCATCGTATTTCGTTTCTTGTCCGGGCTTAAAGAACATGTTTTCAGGAACATCGATAGATAAAGCAAAACTGGGAACATTTCTTAAACCTGCTTCCAGAGATACCGCACATGTTCCAGAAGTGAGGATACTGTGCAGAGAAGAGTTTTCTCCAGAGTTTATCCCGCTAAGTACGAGATCGGGGTCTTTTTGATACACGTGATTGTAGAGAAGAATGCTATCTGCCGGGTTTCCGTTCATGCTGTATGCATGAAGCCCACTCAACGTTTGAGCCTTGCTCATTCTTAGGGGCTTGTGAAAAGTGAGACTCTTTCCTCCAGCAGATCGTTGAGATCCTGGTGCGATAATTATTGGATTTCCTAAAGATTTTGCATGCCGGGCAAGAGCATCAATGCCGGGTGAACCGACGCCGTCATCGTTGGAAACGAGGATGTCCATACAAACCGTTTTTCTTATCGAAAGTGTGCTTTTGTTTATTGCTATGCGTAACATGAACAATGAGGAACAGAAATGGCACTAGTTAGAAAACATAGATAATACTTAATCACCATATGACAACAGAATGGCGACAAACGGACAATCCATGAAGGGACAGAATGGGAGAATATTAGAAACAATTGAATCACTCCCAGAAAAACTGAGGCTATTTATCACTGGCAACGTTGAAATATGGTCTTTGGGCATCGCATTGGCATTCTATTTCTCTGCAGTTCGGGTATTTATCACTCAAGTGACTGGAAAATTAACGGACTATTTCCCAACTCCAATCCTTGGATTAATTGGCTCTCTTCTTTTCGTGGCTCCATTATTAGGTTTCGTCTTGAAAAAGTATCGTAAGATAAGATTGTTGGCTCCGGCTATTATAAGCGTTGCAAAACTAGGGCAAGCTTTACCTTTTTTTGCCCCACGCATGGCTTTCAACACAGTTCTATTAATCTTAGTCAGTGGATGGGTTGCGTATTACGTATATTATATGCTTCGAACCGTGGAAAAAAGCTCAGTCTTGCTCGCATTAGGCTCAGGTGCGATTATTGACCTTTCATTGCGTGCGCCTATTTTGGGAGTGGATTCAGGGCTGACCACGAATCTTTTCGTAATCGCCATGGTGGCAGTTCTTGCGGGATTATTTATTGTAGGATCCCACATTCTCACACTCACTGAAAAGCCACCAGAAGAGCAAGAAGCAAAGAAAACAGGCACATTACAGGGGATCATGTTTGCAATGCTTATTGCCATTTATCTTTTTGAGGTTGGAAATGCTGGAGAAATAACCTTGATGTTTTCAGTCAGCTCTTTCGTAGTCCATTCAGCGCTTCTGTTCTCACATGTTTTGATAATCGCTGTAGCCATGTACGTCTTAGAGATATTTACCGAGAAAAAATGGCGATTATTTGTCTTAGTATTATTGTTTTTCAGCGGAATTGTGTTATTGGAAAGTATAATCCTTAGACCATGGACGCTGTGGATTACGTATCCGTCTCCGTTCCTAGCGATACTAGCCTTTTGGCTTTTTTATTCTCGGGGGTTTCTTTCCCAGCAAAACATAGATTTCGTAAGATTCATGTTGGGATTGACATTAGGGCTCTTTTTCGTGTTAATCTATACAATGGCATTTCTGCTCTTAGATAGTTTGCTAGTAGAAACATTGCCCGTAATGATTCTTCTTGGAACCTCAATTTGGGCAGTGATAGGAGGTGAAGAATAAGATGACAGAAGCAAAGGATAGGCCACGCTTTCAAATGAATGCTTTATTTATCTCGATTCTAATCCTCATAAGCCTTTCAGGGGGAATTGTTTTCGATTTTGGTTCGAGGTCTTCTATGCCACAAGATAACACTCTCATCGTGATGACTTATAATACTCATTTTGGTATAGGGATAGATGGAAACTACGACCCAGAGAGAATCGCAAAGACCGTGGCTCAAGCAAGAGTTGACATCGTTGGTTTTCAAGAGATAACAAGAGCGACAGCACTAAATGGGTTCGCCGATTTTGCAAGTGACTTATCTCGAGAAATGAGAAAACAAGGATACGAATATTCTTATGTTGGAGACGAAGGTAGGCAGTCTCTTCATAACGCAATCTTCTCACGATATCCCATAATTAAAGCAGAAACAATCCCCATTCAGCCCAGAGTCATCTATCAACGAACATTGATTATCGCAGTAATTGACGTTGAAGGAATTAATGTTACAGTAGCAGTCACGCATGTGACGCATGTGATTGAAGATCGCTCAAATCCGGACAGAGTAAACCAGATCAAACATATCCTAGCCTTGCTTGAGGGAATCACAAATCCCTTGATTCTCTTGGGTGATTTTAACTCAGAACCGAATTGGAAAGAAATTTTCACAATACAGCTTGCAGGATATTATGACGCTTTTGCAAAAGCAAATGGTGTCGGTGCAACTGGTTACACCTATTCGGCTGAAAAACCATTTCAACGAATTGACTATGTTTTCTTGAAGAATGGAGTGTCAGTTTTAGACTCTTTTGTCATCGATTCTAAAGCATCGGATCATTTTCCAGTGGTAGCAATTGTCGATGTCTGAAAACAGAGGATCATACCATGTCAACGACTTCTAGTGATTGAAATGATTCAATAATGCATTTTGCTCCTTTGTTTTTTAGAGCGTCTCCACCTGTCTTCCCAGTCAGTACTCCGATTACCTCTAATCCAGCAGCAACCGCTGAGGCCACATCATGGATACTATCACCAATGGCAATGGCTTCTTGTTGGCTTGTCCCTGCTTTTTCCAGTCCTTTTAAGAAGGGTTCGGGATACGGTTTTCCCCGACTCACATCATCCCCGCTAACCATGTCATCAAAGAAAGGAGTAAGCTCTGCTGCACTCAACAGGCGGTTTACTAAGGATCGATGGGTGCTACTAATCACGATTCGTTTAATTCCCCATCTTCGTAGGGATTTGAGAAAAGAGATCACTCCGGGATAAGATTTGATTTTTTCAGTGAGGTCAAAGAGATGTTCCTCTTTTTCAATGGCTAGGTCCCATTTTTCTTCGTCACTAAGATGAGGGAGAAATTTCCCAATAATGTCCTGGGGGGTCATTCCCAAAAGTGGTTCTATCTGTGTTCTGCTTGCTTTTCCACCGTTTTTCTCAATAATCCACTTAAATGCCTCAATATGTAGCTCGAGGGTATCGATAAGCGTGCCATCAAGATCAAAGAGCACTGCACGAACATTGGGGAAAAGAAACGACTGGCCATTAATTGTTTTGCATGCGACTGCCACAGATTTCACAACATCTCTGCTCTAACAAGGGAAATAAATATGTCTTCTGGCAAAGAAAAGACCTACAGCGAAGATACTCTGGGCGGACAAGGGAAACGCAGTAATAACTCTTGGAACCTTTCAGCTAGTTAGCGTGAAATCAAATCGAGAAAAGACACCGTGTGTGGTAGCCCTTATAAATTGCGAATCTAGTAGAATATCCTTGCAAAAAGGATTTAGGAAACATATGCTCAAGTGTCATGATGTGCTTTGATTCATAAGCTCGTTGTCATGGAAGAAAAATCGGGGCTCGGCATAACGTTGTTTGATGATGGAACAATCCCCATGAATGATATTTTGCTCACCAGTTTTGTAAGGGCAATGATGAGTTTCACCAAAGAATTTGGTGATCCAAAAGGGGCTTTGCGAGAGGCAGAAATCGGTCGCTACCAGCTCAGTATTCTAGAAAAAGATGATCTGATTTACGTTGCACTGCAAGACACGTATGACAATGAGCCATTCACGCGTAAGATTTTGGATCGAGTAATAAGTAAGTATCACGAACTTTTCAGAAGATGGGATTTTTCGGAACCTCCTCGTCACAATCCGGACGATATTGCAGAACTATTGCAGACAATGACTTTTCCAGAGGAAAAGATGTCGGAGATTGATGTGGTTGTTAACGAGTTCTTACACCGAACAAATGGCTTCGTAGATACTTTCTTCATGGCTGATTACGACGGAGGAATCATTAAAATCTGGAAGCAGGAAGCAGACGACAATATTGTTACAACTATGATGGAGTTGCTCAGCGAGATCCCATTCGAGAGATATTGGATTGGTGAAACAAAACTGAGGCGTTCTAAGGATAGGCCGTACTGGGAAGGCATATACGAAGGATGGTTAATCTGGAGAGTAGGGATTACTGATTTTTGCATTCTTATTCGGGCATTTTATTCCCAGAATGACAAGAAGAAACTGGTTGATGACTTAGAAGTTTTGGAAGACCAGTTGTCATCGATTCTGACCCAAGTATGAAAAGGCGAGGTCTTCATTTAGGGGGGTCTTTTAGGTCATGCATTATTAAAGATCGGATTCTCAAGAAGTTATATTTCGTAACAAGGAAGAGCATTCCAAGGGCGGCAGTATAGTGTGCGATATCAGCATTGTAGTCTGAGATCCCCTGAATTGGTTTCCTAAACAGGCCAAAGAGGAAATTGATGAGGGTGAACCACAAAAAGGGCATTTCTCTTCGCTTCCAGCCGCGCAGAAAGTACGCTCCCCTGCAGCCCCAAGCTGCACCCGAAGCACCCGTGTAATTATGTGTCCAGATGTTTTCCCACATCACGGTATTGATATTGGTTTTGAGAAGCAAATAGTCAATAGGGATTGCGAAGAAGATAAACAAGGTTGACGAGAAATAGATGATCATCGTTTTCTGCCATCCAACTTCTCTTTCAAGGTTTGAAACAAACCCAAGGATCAACAAGGACGTGTAGAAATGGTGGGTGGGGCCAAAATGCACAAAGGAAAACGTGACAAAACGGTATAGTTCCCCCCTAGCGATGCCATCAATATTTATGGACAAGAGCTCTTTCCAATATGGTTTTATCATAGTATACTTGATTGTCGTCCAGTCATAGAGGGGATAAGAAATGATACCATTGATGAGAATAATTGTAAAAGTGAAAGGGTGAGAAATGATAAAGTCGTGTAAATATTTCGCTTTTTTCCTAAGCCAGCTTGTCAATTCAATCCCTCAATGTTTTTTCAAAAAACACGCTATTGTTTCTTGCTTTTTCTAATTCGATACAACGATTAAAAACCCAATGTTTCGTTTTATTTTCTTAATATGAATTTCACCCTAGGTCAAGCATAGTTTTCACACTCTGAAAGCAATTACAAGATAGGAGAGTGTTAGGTTAGGAGAAGCTGAGCGAGAAATAGGAGAAGGGTGGTTCCAACCATGTCTCCGCCAGTAGTGTTGATAGGAGAAGTTACGGAATCTGCGTCAATTCCTTTGAGGTAGGACCATCTCACGATCAATGTGGCGATCATACTCATCAAAGTTGTTGCGACGAGGCCGGCGAGGAGAACTACAAAAACGAGTCTCCCCCAGGGACTTGGTTTGTGAAAGAGATAACCAGTGATAAGATTGCCAATCAGTGCTGCAAAAATAAAAGCAGAGAGTGATACTGCGAGTATTGAAAAGAGATCGGTCAAGTAGATTCTTAAAGGCCGAAAATTCTTGTCAAGACGTCCTCGATATAGTTCAGAAGTAAGACGAGAAGAAAAAACATCTGCTAGGTCTCCAGAGATGTTGATAAACGCGGGGAGTAAGACCAAGAGTACGGGGGCTTTTTTTGTAACTAAATCGGCAGATTCTTCAAGTCTGTTTCCTGTAATGATCGAAAAAACAAGAACCCCAACAATAACAGGGAGACTTTGAAGAATGATTTCCTTTGTTGTTTGCCGAACGCTCATCTCATTTACCTCCCTCAAATTATGTTGAAGTAAAGGTCAAGGAACAAGGTCATACGAATTACGGCGAAGAGAAAACCAATTGTTAGAATGTCCCCAAGTGTTGCAATGATGGGGATTGTTACATTGTCGGGATCCAAACCATAGCGATGGGCCAGCAACACTACAAGCACGGTGAGGAAAGAAAGAAAAGTTCCAACGACCACCGCCATCATTAGCGCAATGAAGAGAAAACCCCATAAGGTCATGTGAACCATGCCCAAAAGAATTGCGCTAAAATATGCCATTAGTGCTAGAGCCAGTGAGAGGATCAGATTGAGATAGATTGTAGCTAAGAAATTGACCTTTATTTCGTCGTTTATGCCAAGATCCCAATCGACCAGACCCAAGTGAACACTACTACCTAGTCTCTTTGCTAATTAAGTAACAATGTTTCCCCTTGCTTCCATTAATCCGGGAGTAATTAAGAGAAGCCCGGGAAGTAGCAGGTAATACTTACTAACACGAAGTAGTTCCAAGCCAGCAATTATTTCCACAATCACGGTGATAAGAACAATAGGCGTTGATTCTTTATAGATTCTTTTGAATCGGCTCCATTCCTCCGAGCGAAAAAAAGCGTGTAGCTTCCGAGAAGTGTTTTCGATCCAGCCAAGAAATTTGCTCGGAGTGTTCGTGGAAGCCGTTTTCATATGTTGTAAAACCACAACCGACTTCTAAAAACATTCCGTGGGAGGGAGACGAGAGTGCTCAAGCAAAGGCGAGGAGTCAAAGGATTCTAAGTGTTAGCGGCAAGCCAGTCAATAAAACTGGTTATGACAAGAATTATGAGAAAAGCAAAAAAAGTCAACCAAATGCTATTTTCCCATTCTCGATGGGGCTCGTGACGCCCTTGCTTAACAGTGATTAGTTTTACCGAGTATATTCCTATGACGAAAGCGACGTAGGGTGAAATACCAGAAGTGCTAATTGCCCCGTCAAAAAACGAGTCAATTTGAGCGAAAAGTGAGTCTGCAAGAGGCGGGAGAAAAATAAGAATGAGTGCAACTGCAAGTAGGCGTAGCCAGTAAGAAAGCGTTGTTTCTCCCCTTGCTATGAAATAGTCCACTATGAAGAATGCCACCATAATCAGAACGATGTTCACGATGAGTGCTATAATGTCTCCAGTGTTCTGAGGAACCAAAGCCATAATACACATTTTTCCCACAAGCAACAAAAACCTTGTGCCCTTCTATGGAATAAGTGAACGAGAAGGTTTTCGATATTTGTTTTCGTGGAATTGGTGAGCTCAATGAATGGCAAGATTATAAGATTTATTACTAGCAACAAGCACAAGTTCGAGGAAGTAAAGAGCTTAGTGGAAGAGCGAAATTCAGACCTAGAGTTGTTATGGGTGAAGCTAAAATACCCCGAATTACAGGGAAACTCCTTAGCAGAAATAGCGATCGGATCCTTGGGAACCGTGCTTAGCGCATTATCTACTGAAGAAAACGAATACTATTTCTTGGAAGATGCAGGACTATTCATCAAAGCACTGAACGGATTTCCTGGGCCTTACTCGTCTTATGTTTTTGAAACACTGGGGTGGGAGGGGATTCTGTCGCTCTTGTGGAATAAAGATGATCGCGATGCGGAGTTCAGATCTGTGTGCGCTGTGTATTTTAACGGAGAGATCCGGACATTTACGGGGACGATTAAAGGACGTATTTCGTTTCAAGGAAAGGGAAACGAGGGATTTGGATTTGACCCAATTTTTGTGCCAGACGGTGCAGAAAAAACGTTTGCGGAGATGAACATTGAGGAGAAGAATAATTTTTCTCACCGAGTAAGATCTGTTTCCTTAATGATTGATTGGATTTTGAACACTTAGAAAAGAGACTACGTACAACTGGTTTCAAAAAGTGTTGCATGCAATGGTTTTCCCAGAAGCTTGAAAAAACCAGTGTAGATTCCTAATGTGATGGCAAAGAAAGTTGTCCCCGAAGACCGATTAGAAATTCGGTACACGCTGACTCCGAAACTAACAAGCGATGCGTCTAGATTAGCGTATGTTGTACAGGAAATTGATGCAAAAGAAAACGGCTACAAATCATGGATCAATATTGTAGATGTGAGATCAGGATTTTCAACGAAGCGATTTACTCAAGGAAAGGAAGATTTTTCTCCGAAATGGTCGCCCACGGGCAGATTTCTTGGATTCTTGAGAAAGGTGGATTCAAAACCACAGCTCCATGTTATGTTTGCAGATGGAGGGGAGGCAGCGCAAATAACTTCTCTCCCCAATGGTGTTGTTGATTTTGAGTGGTTACCCGATGAATCGGGTTTTGTTGTGAGCGCGATGATTTCTCCCGAGGAAAGAGAGACAATAGAGAACCCGGAGGAGCCTCCTAACCCGGTTCTTGAGCCCGTACGGTTTAAGGCTTGGGAAGCAGAAAAAGAAGCAACGAAACAGTTGAAGACTGATCCTCGATGGGTTACTAGAACAATGTATCGTTCTGGAACGTCTTTTTTAGATGACAAGCAGATGCAACTCTTGCTTATAGAAGTCGATGTCGGAACTGTTTTGACAAGCCCTGTTGGTGAGATTCTACCAGAAGCTAGGATCATAACTTCACAAGAGCGGGATTATCCGGTTTTTTCTCTTGGTCCGGATAAAGAATGGGTATACGTTATTAGGCGAAGTCGTGAAAAAGAATTGCACGATGATCCAGACCTTAGTGTTTTCATTGAAATCCTTAAGATTAACGTTAATACTCAAGAAGAAAAAATACTTACCAAGCTCGGGGGATGGCCAGGAAAGCCAGACATTTCAGCCGACGGAAAATGGATCATTGTTGACGCACATCCCGTAGATAACCCAGTGTTAGGATCAAGTCATATCTGGAGGATTAGCACAGAAACAGGAGAAACAGAAAAAATCACTAAACAAGAGCGTTCTTACTACCAAGTTCGGTGGAATGAGGAGGGAACCGACATCTATGCTGTGAAACCATGGCATGGTAAGCATCATTTAGTAAGAATTGATCCTCAATCAGGTGAGGAGAGTGTTTTATTGGATTTTGACAGAAGTGTTACAACGTTTGATGTGGCTAACGGCTTTATTGTTGTTGATACGAGTTCGTGGGATGAGGGCCCCGCAGATATATTCATTCGAACACCAAAGGGAGATGTTCAAAGAATATCGCAAGTCAACGATGAATTCATAAAGAAGATTGATGTTCCCCGATTACAAGAAATATGGGTCGAACGTGACGACAAGCGTGTCCAAGGCTGGGTTGCCTTGCCACCATTCAAGAGTGATAAGCCATTCCCTGTTTGTTTGGAAATGCATGGCGGGCCAGCAGTGATGTGGTCACCCCATGAAAGAACAATGTGGCATGAATTCATGACCTTGCTAAATGCAGTATATGCAGTTGTTTTTTGCAATCCACGGGGAAGTGAAGGCTATGGAACCGAGTTCAAGGCTGCGAACAAAATGGATTGGGGTCACGGGCCAGCAAGCGATGTCATAGCGATTCTCGAGAAAGCTTTGGAAGAGTTTTCTGGAAAACTAGACAAAGACCGAATAGCTGTGACAGGGGGAAGCTACGCGGGGTATTTGACAGCATGGCTTGTAACCCATGATGAAAAAGGATATTTCAAGGTAGCAGTTGCGCAGAGGGGTGTTTACGACATTCCAACGTTTTATCTAACAACAGACATTCCCGTGTGGTTTGAGTACTATAATGGAGGAACACTTTGGGAACAGTATGAGACTTATTTGAAGCAATCTCCATCGATGTATGCAAAAGATCTGTCTTGTCCATTGCTTATTCTTCATTCAGAGTTAGACTATCGGGTGCCAACCCCTACTGCTGAAGCTCTCTATTTTGCTGCTAAGCGCCATGGTAAAGAGGTTGCCATGCTTCGATACCCTCGTGAGGGTCATGAGTTATCGCGCAGTGGTGAACCCCGCCACATTATTGATCGACTTCGCCAAATTCTTAATTGGTTTGACAAGCATCTTGGGATCGAGCGTAGAGAGTAAGTCAGAAAAAGTTAATCTTGTTTTTTGAAGTAGAAGAAGGGCGTCCCTTCCGATTTTTCAACCTATATTAACTTTATGATTCATTTTGCGGTTAGAGATAGAGATACATTGAAAAATGCCGGTTGAGAAAATTTAGTTGAAATGTTCAATCGCTCTTTGTCAGCCACGGTCTGGGCAATAATTTTGGCGGCGTTTTCCACCACGTCGTTCGGGGGGCTAATCGTATCTGCATTTATGCTAGTTAAAGGTAGATTATCCCAGTGGGAAGGATTTGCGTTATTAGTAGCGCTCTTGTCATCGGGTTACACATTGTTACTTCTTTCAATATGGGTGAGAAGCGGAGCCTATGGAATGAAAATACTGTATAACACACTCCGCTACGTTCAATCAACTTGTCCAACTTGTCACTATCCAGTTACTTACGGTGATGAGAATTGCGAAGTTTGTGGATCATACTTGCATTTCTGCGAAGTTTGCAAGGGAGTGCTTCGTTCTGAAGAAGAGATCGTAGTTGCCCCTTGTTGCGGCGCAGGTTTCCATCTAGATCACTTTGAACCTTGGGTTCGTCTCACTGGTCGATGCCCTGCTTGCGGATCAGAAGAAGTATTATACGCCCAGTTCTAGATTTTCAAGGCTCGCCGGGGGAGCCGAAAACAACCTATTCTAATCGAAAAGCTATTGGATAGTTTAGTGTAGTTACTTTCTTGTGAAGAAAGGAGACTTGGTAGAATTTAAGCCCGGCACCTTCGGGATCGATCCCCCGAATAACCTGGGAATTGTTCTTGATAGATACTCTAAGAAAAAAACCGTTTTGATTCAGTTAATGACTGTGAAGGGGAAGCAGGAGGCAAAGGCCGACAAAATAACTAAGCGAAAATTCAATGTTAGGATCGACTTATCTGACCCTCAGAAAGCAAAGCCGGAAGAACTCAAAGCGAGACTAGTCCATTGGATAAAGGAATTCAATATTTCTGATACGGGTAGAAAGAAGAGTTCTAAGAAACTTTCCGAGAGAGCGTTGTGGGAAAAAGTTAACGAGAGTGAAGAGCCATTAAGGACGAGAGAACTCGCCCGAGTTTGGTTTGAGGTTGATGATCCGTCTCCTCAGCAATTGGCAGAAATCGATGCTTGTCTTTCTGATAGCACTGCTCAAGGAGTGGGATTCTTCGAAAAGGCAGGAGTAAGTCCGGTTAGATGGCAACCTTTGGCAGTGGAGGATTACAAGAAAATAATGAGGCAGATCGAGCGTCTAAGTTTATTGCGGAAGAAAATGCTTACAACGTATCAAGAGGAGAACGAAGAGGGGGAGTTAGAGACAAGAATCGTAGCGATTCCTCTTGAAGAAGCAGGGCTGAGTGATGATGACTGGGAACTTCTTCACCAGATTCAGCAATGGATGGCTGAAAATGTGGAGAAGGATTCTTGGAGTGGCATTGGTTTGGCAGAGACAGCAGTACACACGTTAGAAGGTTTTTCCTTGCCAAGGTATCTGAAATGGCTTGCAGAAGATTGGACAGGATTGAAAGGAACAAGCTATGCTAATGCTTTCATCGAGTTTCTTTTGAGAACTGAGTTCTGGACCGCAGAAGATGCACTTAACGCTATTGCTAAGAGAAAAGTCAGACAATATCCAGATTTTAGCTGGGAGACTCCAGACTACATTGAGCGAATTGCTCAGAAATTTGAGGAACCTAATAACCATCCTGAATTATGGAAAGATAGAGCCGATCTGAGGCACTTGGAAACGTACACGATTGATCCACCAACCGCCAAGGATTTTGATGATGCCATATCCTTTGAACAGCATCCAGATGGATCAGTTACGTTGTGGGTTCACATTGCGGATGTTTCGGAATATGTGGAGAAAGACTCATCATTAGACCTACATGCATACAAGAGAGCAACTAGCGTTTACTTACCTGTAAAGGTCTTGCCAATGCTACCATCGAGGTTGTCAGATGACTTGTGTTCATTGCGTGAACAGCTAGTGAGGCTAGCGATGACGATTAGGATTGACTACAATAGTAATGGGGACCGAGTCAACGCAGAGCCCATGGAATCTATTATTTTCGTGAAAAAGAACCTCTCGTATGATCAGGTAAATGATGCAATTGAGAAGGGAGAAGAGCCCTTTGCAAGTATGTCCGCTTTCGCAGACAAGATCTGGAGCAAGCGTTTAGGGTTAGACATCGAGACGGCGGAAGCAAGATTAGAATTTGGTTCCTCAACAGGAGCAATTGATTTGGCAATAAAACATGCGACTCCTTCGACACGGATGATCGAAGCGTTCATGGTTGCGGCAAATGAAGCGATATCCGAATATTTGGAGCAAATGGAGATCCCAACAATGTATCGATGTCATCCTTTGCCCGACAAGGAGAATGTTGAGAAGTTCAATCACCAAGCTGTTGCTATCGGGTTAGACGCGGAGATATCTCTGCCAGACCCGCCAAAATTAGCAAAGGAGGATGGAGAGAAAGAAATAGAGGAAGAAAGCGTTATAGATCTCCTCAAAAAAGGAGGAAAAGTTGAATTCTTTGGCGGAGGGTTAGTCATAAAATCGAAAGACAAAGAGAAGAAACAAGAAAAACAAGAAGGAAAAATGGACGAAGAAAAGGAAAAGAAGCGTTTGGTCGGTCAGCCGATCACAGCGGGACTAGCACAAATGTCTCCTGAAGAAAGAGAACAGTGGTTAAAGCCATTCAATGAAGTAATCCATAAAATAAGAGAGAGAGAGGACGAACAATTACAGACTCTCGCCTTCCTCCTCCTACTAAGAGTGCTTGGTAGAGCAATTTACACAGCGGGAAATATTGGACATTTCGGGTTAGGTAGTGTCTCATACACTCACTTTACGAGTCCAATACGGCGTTATCCTGACCTCATCATCCATCGCTTGGTCAAGAGTTTGCTTCGGAAGGAAGCAAGCCCTGATGAACCATTGTATTCAGCAGAAGAAATTGAGGAAATGGCACAACACTGCACAGATCAATCGATTAATGCTGAAACTCTTGAAAGAGAAGTTGTTGCAAGTGGGATCGTATTACTTGCGCGACAAGATCCCTCACTGAAACAAGCAGTAAATGCGTTAGTAACGGGTCTTACGAGTGGCGGAATTTTCATAATGCTACGCAAGAACATTGAAGGCAAGATACCCATGCATGCGTTTACCTCTGAAAAGACTTTCATTGACGAGTACGAATCCATGCTCTTTGCAGGAATTAAGAACGCAGATCGTGCGATGCGTGAGATTAACCCCGCCAACTGGAAGGAAATGATCAACGAATACGGGGAAGCAGCGAGATTACTAATCAAGTTAGGGGACCGAATACGGGTACAGATGACAGGGTCAGAATACGTGGAAGGTAAGATCACAGCGATTCCAGTATGATAAGGCAAACTCAAGACAATGAAAGGGATGGTCATCTTACGCCCAAGGATGCTTCGTCTGGGAGCGCGATGTATTTTACTTACAAAATTATTCATGTTTGTATGAGAATTTCCGAATGCTTATCAAATACCAAGTCCCGAATAAGCATGATATGTTCTGTCCTTTCTGCGGAAACAAAATTGACGATAAAGCGGCGTTTTGCCCGTACTGCGGATCCAAAATAAGTTCGGTTCAACCCCTGGGTAAACAAGCAACACCCTCTCCTGATGCTAAGATATCCGAGGAACCGGTTGGATCAGTATCACTTGATCCCCCTGGAGGCGTCCCACAGCCAGTACAAAAATCCGTTCAGATTGAGAAGAAGACATGGGCGATTTATTATACATTCATCGTACTCTTGCTACTTGGTATGCTCTTATTCTTTTTGGGAGTATTGATTCTTAGTTCCATAAGCTCAATACTGAATGATCCCCAAGTCCAATCAACGTTTCAACAAGTTGGGAGAACTACTGAAGAACTGGAACAACTGCTACGCATTATTTCTTATGCTTTCATTATTATCGGAACAATTTCCATAGGAGGAGTAGTGGGAACGTTCATGCTTAAGCCTTGGGGAAGAATTCTAGCTACGATTGCATTTGTTATCTTCGTGCTTTCTCGAAACCCAATGATTATTGTATTGGCAATAATTGGATTGTATGGGATTTGGTTCCACAAGGAGACAAAGGCATTATTCTCGGGGCAATCCAGTCCTCAATGGGAATTAAAGTAAATTTTTCTTGGATAAGCATTCTTTACGCCCCATTTTTCTTTCTTTTTAAAATACCGAATTGTTAGGTTTATATTGTCTTTTTGAATGCTTTACTTGGTTGAGTAGTTACTTAGAGGTGATTTGATTGTCTTCAGCAGAATCAAGAACAGATTCGTTGACTAGCAGTGATCTCTCAGACCATGCGGGATACAGCATTGTGGCCAACCATCTTACAAAGATTTATCAGGGAAATGTGATTGGACTCGCGGATTTGACGGTTTCTCTCCCATTTGGTTCAGTAGGATTACTGGGACCAAACGGTAGCGGAAAGAGTACATTCATTAAGCTTCTTCTTGGGCTAATAAAACCGACCGAGGGAGACGCGTGGGTCTTGGGAAAGAACATAAGAACGGATTCTATGGCAATACGGTATGATGTTGGTTATGTTCCCGAAAATGATTCGTTGCAAGACAACTTAAATGCTGTCGAGGTATGCAAACTATTTGGAATCGCTTCAGGCCTTTCATCTAGCGATGCAATACAAAGAGCTCATGAAGTTTTAGACTATGTGGGATTAGATGAAGCAAGGTATCGTCTCGTAAAAACATATAGTACTGGAATGAAGCAGAGAGTTAAGCTAGCTCAAGCCCTTGTTCACGACCCACCACTACTATTGATTGATGAGCCTACAAACGGACTCGATCCAAAAGGCAGAGAAGACATGATTCGATTACTCATAGAGTTGAGAAACGCGGGAAAGACCCTAGTCGTTTCAAGCCATATTCTGCCAGATATTGAAGAGATTTGCGAGTACGTGATGATCTTGCACAATGGAAAGTTAGTAACAAGTGACTCTTTAACCCACATTTTGAATGAAACAAGTTCACGCTGGATAGTGAATTCAAGTGAGAACAAGCAATTTGTTAATATCTTGGAAGAAAATGAAATACCAGTTCTTCATTGGAGCTCAGAACAAATATTAGTTAACTTGGAACAGACAGACCCCCAGAGAATCATTGCTCTTGCCGCAAAGAATAATATCGGGTTACAACGACTCGTAAGGCCCCGGAAAACACTGGAACAATTCTTCTTAGCTGCTCTGAATATTGAAATAGGTGAATCATATGAGTAGAGATATTGTAGAACCAGAAGAAGCAAGGATTTATGGAATAGGATACAGATCGTGGAAGAGGAGTTTCCAACCGAATTCGAAACGATTTCTTTTCCTTACATGGGAAGAAATCAAATTAATTGCTAGACCACGATGGCCACTATACGTATTCATCAGTCTAAGACTCATTTTCTTCATTTTTGAAGTGCTAGGAATTTTAAACGCCCCACCGTCGGGTATTCCTTTCGAACAATATATTCCTTTCAAACAATTTTACTTCTCAAGACTGATTAATTCCGGCAGTCCTATGCTTGGGTTAACAGATGTTCTACTAGTGTTTTACGCAGGGTCTTCAGTACTTTCGAGAGACAGGCTTTCGGGGGCGTATTCTTTGTATTTTTCCAGACCCTTGACTCGGCTCGAATATCTTGCAGTCAAGTTTTCAGCGGTAGCGTTTTATGTGTTAAGCTTTACGTGGCTACCAGCAATCTATATCTATCTGGCATTAGGTTCGGCGTATGATTTCAAGCCAGTAGATTACCTTAAGTGGGAATACCTTCAATATTTGGTAGCGGTACTGGGTTATGGCTTACTCATTATATTGCTCCTAACATCATTCGTCTTGCTATTATCCTCGTATCTGAAGAAGGGGTGGTATGTTGGAGTGATCTTGGTTGCGCTACCAATCGTGAGTAGTATTGTGTACTCGATACTGGTTCCATTAGAAGTTCAGAATCCGAGCATTTATGTAGGGCCATTCGCTTCATCGATTTATATTCTCGCATGGTTTCTGGATATCGACAAGACAGTACTGGTAGAGAATTTTGGTCTTTTTGATGCGACTCTAATAACCTCCGTTTCTTATGTCGGGTCAATGAGCGCATCCATAATACTGGCGTTAATAGCAGTATTCTTAGGGGTCTTGTTTGTGAGAATCCGTTCTTTGGAGGTGGTTTGAATTGGCAAAATCTCCGCTTATTGTCTTTGAACATGTTACCAAATGGTATTCAGGAAACGTCATCGGGCTCAATCAATGTTCAGCAACCATCGGAAAAGGGATAACGGGATTACTTGGTCCAAATGGTGCTGGAAAAAGTACATTCCTCAAGTTGGCAACAGGCCAGATTTATCCAAATATTGGTCAAGTTTCGATCTTTGGTGTAAATCCTTTTGCTAACACTGGGATCTTTACCAAGGTGGGATATTGTCCCGAACAAGACGCGTTTTGGTCTTGGATGACGGGCAAAGAGTTCTTAGTTAATTTATCACTTGTCCATGGATTTTCGAAGAAGGAGGCTAAAGATGAAGCGAAAAGAGTACTTGAAATCGTTGGACTTGACGATGCGCGTGCTGACCGCAGAATAGTTACGTATTCGAAGGGAATGAGGCAGAGGGTAAAAGTGGCACAAGCAATGATTGGAGATCCAGAGTTGCTTATTCTTGATGAGCCCTTTGCTGGAGCGGATCCGATTACTCGAGCCTACCTAGGAAAAGTCTTTGAGAAACTGAAGAAAAAAGGGGTTTCTATCCTTATCTCCTCTCATGTGTTGCATGAAGTAGAGGCATTTGCTTCTCAGATTAAGCTAATCTACCGTGGAAGACTACTTGCCGAGGGACCAGTAAAAAGAATTCGACAGCTAATCTATGATCACCCTCACCGTATCTTCATCAAGACAAAGTCTCCAAGAAAACTCGCACAACATCTAATCATTGAGCCAAGTGTTAGCAGTGTTGAAATCAGCAATGGAGGCAAGAATTCCTCTCTTTGGGTCTTGTCAAAAAACCCCTACGAGTTCTATAGGACCCTTCCCAAAATACTCATAGATACGGGGATTCCAGTGGAAGAGTTTCAATCAGTGGATGACAACTTGCAGGCCGTCTTTGATTATCTGATTTCTCGATAGGAGGTAATGAACATGGAAAAACAAATCACTTCAACAATGGAAACTCATTCGGATTTGCTCTCAAATCAAGTCATTCTTCGTGTAAGTATTCGTCGTTCGATTCTTTCAAGAAGGGGATTAGCCATTATTCTTGTTCAATTGCTCTTTGCTATTTATCCAATCATCGGAGTATACATGGCGCAGACAAAAGACAAGAATATTTATGCAAACGGGGCAATGGAAGCGTTTCATGGGTGGATCCGAGTGCTTTTTGAAATTATTATATTTCCCTTTTCTATTGCGATTGTGTCGTCACTCTTGATTTCAGATGAAATCGAGGATCGCACCATAACTTATTGGTTGATCAGACCGATTCCTCGATATGAGATCTTTGTATCAAAGCTACTTTCCCTATTTTTCGGCGTTGCACTAATGTCTATAATCGTTGTGCCTTTCAACTTCCTCATGTTTGCATGGGGCGCACAAATTTTGGGTGAACAGATTTATTGGGAACTTTTAGCCCATCACTTAGCAATCTCGATTGTTGCAAACCTCTTTTTTGCTTCAATAATGATGTTTTTCGCCACGCGATTCCCACACTCAATCCTTATCTCAATCATTTATCTCATATTGTGGGAATACTTGATCTATAGCATAATCAGCGAAAGTGCGGGAGGAGGCCTTCGATGGTTTTTTGCTCGTAACTATATCGAGCAGTATCAAGAGTTCATTGCAAATGAGTTTTTCCAACAAAGCTTTGTTCTTGATGTCTCGTCATATTCGAATCTTCTAATACTTGGAGGACTGACACTGTTATTCTCTTTCCTCGCGGTGAAAAGTGGAGCAAAAAGAGAGTACCCCTAGAGATAACGCCTTGACTCCCCAAGTGGTTTTTTTCATTTTTCTTTAATCACGGGTTCTTTGATTAATATTCGCTTTTTCCAGAAAACTAGTTGCAAGCAAAACAAACATAGACAAGAAGAAATGAGGGGGATATGGAGGACTCTGTGGATGATCGTTCCAAATCTTTTTCTTACAGTGACTTCACATGCCGGAATCTCAATAGCACAAATTGGTAGCTTGGCACTGGGTGTTAGCACAAATATTGAAGATCTACTTGGTAGCTCATTATCTGCATTAAAAGACATTATTGGAACCGAAGCATCACAGACAGAAGCCAGAGTCCTTGCTGGCACCACGGATCATAGTGCATTTGGAAATATCACCCTAAGAATTGATGCAGAGGCAAGCATTTCTGTAACCTATGTTCTTACCGTCCCTCCTGGTGAAGAATTACCCTTAGATATGATTCCGTTTGTTGATGAATTTGCAAGGGCATTTGGGTATCAGTTGTTGCAAATTAGTTTGCTCAAGAGATACGTAGAATCTGGGAAGCAACTTAGACATGACGCAATTGCATGGGCATTCATAAATGCCGCTCTTGTCGCCCATCTTAGCTCAAAGGAGCTCCCAACACTTGCCCAGGAATTAGAAATCAATCTTTCAAAGATTCTCCAAGAGATTCTCGACAAAAGCGAGAATCTTGCACCAATGACGGATCTGAAAGATCCACAATACCTACTAGCTCATGAGGAATATTGGGGAAACGAGTTCCTGACTCCTTCCTTCGTTTATTCTATTAGGCAACAATTGGTAGATGGAGCTTTGTGGAAAGCTGCTGATGAACATACTCTCCCGCTGTTATTGTATCGCAATCCCCGAGAGATTAAAGCTCATTTGGAAGCCGTGCTGAACAAGCTGTTAGAGAGACGATACAAGAATCCAGAGGATATCGTTATTGGTGAATTAAAAAACTTGATTGGAGAACTGGGGGCATCAGTGCTTCAGGATGTACCCCTTTCCTCAAGCCATAGCTACAAGAGTGTGATTCGTGAGCGAGCAATTAGGGCAGCAATTGCTCACGCAACAGCAAGATCACCACTACTAGTACTTCGCTACTTGAGGAGATCTAAGATTCTTCAAGCGTTTGACGAGCTTTATCGGGCGTACAAAATAGACGATATCTCGATTATTCTTAACCATGCGATTCAGAGCGAAGTTCCTGAGCGAGCACGGGTACCCATGCAGGCATTCATTTCCTCATTTGTTGAGGCGCTGGGAGAGCAACCTCTGTCAGAGGGGGGATGGATTGCTCTTCGCTCGTTTTTAACATCGTTGGGGGAAAGAATCGAAAATGTAATAGAAAACGCGTCCACTTATGCAAGCCAAATAGGAAGACCAGACTGGGCAAAAGAGATCCAGAGAAATTTGAGACAGAATCCCCAAGAAAAACTTCCTCTTGCGCAAGTAGAAGAAGCACAAGCGATTTGGAAGGCTATAGGAATTGCGAGTATGAATGCTCTTGCAACTCTGATAAGATCCGAATACTTGGGTAATCCGCCTACTGAACTTGGAAACGTTGTGAAGCAGATTATTCGAACATATCATGGTCATGCGCAATATATTCTTGCGACCTCGCTAGCATTGAAGATTATTCGTCCCCTAATCAAAATGGGAAACGACATAGATATGACGCTTCCTTCGGTTTCGACGCTTTTGCTACTTGAAGCGCTGAAGAGCAATCAGCTCAGTTGGAAAACCACCAGAGTAAAGCAGAAGAGAAGATTTTTCTTTTTCAAGGACCCTTGGAAAGTCAAAATTGGAAAAGAGACAAAAGAGATATGGGAATTGCTTGACCAGGTAGATCAATTGTACCGGATCGAATCACAGGAAAAGATTACTCCAATAAAGGAACTTGAACAAGATCCTTTGTCCCTCGTCAATGGTTTAGTAGATTTTGGTACATTGACTAAAGCGATTCAATTAACCTTCGTTTTTCATGTTAATCAGCAAATCATCGCTCCTTTGCTGAAAGTGATGAAGAAAAAGCAAACAAAAAGATCCCCAAAGGACGCCGCAACACTGCTTAGAATGGTATATTCGCCAAACAAGAATGGGAAAAATAATATTCTTACTCAATTTCTCAAGAAAGCTGAAAAAGCCGTCTCTCGATACATGGAGAAGTTAGAAGAAACGAGAAACAGAGGAGGGGACGAAAAGGTTGTTTTAGAAGAAGCAAGAATTGCCTTACTTGAAATTGCTCGGAAGAGCGCGTTCTCGCTAGGAAAGCAACTAAAATCTAATGCCAAACAGTTCGGGGGAATATTCGAAGTAAACCCCGAGGATTTTGTTCTGCGATTTCGTCGATCTACAAGTGGCATTCTGATGGATAAGAACGAACTCGCTAGGATCATTGCGGAGTTTGAAAAACGGAAAAACCCCACTCTTCTTTCAAATGACCTTCCGCATCTGTTACGGGCAACTTTTGCCAATGCACTATTAGAACCAGTTCCAGAGAGCATAATTGCCGACGTTCTTCCAGTTCTTTCTAGACATGCAAGAACGGCGAATGGGAGAAAAGTGAGTAGATTATATGATCTGTTAGCAGAGATCAATCTTCGAATTAACGATTTGATTCTAGCAATTAGAGATTTGGTTAATGAGATTGAGAATCAACTGGTTGCGAACGATGCCCCAATTGCTGTTGAAAAATCTTCGGTGTTCGTTGAACTGTTCTCAGTAAAAACCAAAGATGTTCCAAACAGAAGCACTATTGAACGACTACTACCGTACGAAGAGATTGAGTTAGATAATTTCGCAGGAAAGTGGATCGGTCGCATCCGTCTTCTTAGACTTGAGCATTTCCGTTCAGAAGTCCCATTATTAGTAACTCTCTCCGATGTTGTTCGATATGATGTTTTGAGAGAAACCAGAGAACAAGTCAATATGGTTTATTCCGGCATCGGATTAGTTCTGAAATATTTAAGCAGAGAAGCCCCCAATGAGTTGAGCCAGATAAGGGAGAATCTTGAGAATGCCGTGTTCTTCCATGCATAAGACTATGCAGAACTGGGGTTTTCAAGAAGCCCCAAGTGGTTTTCGAGGGAGGTTTATTGAAAAAATCGCACCACCCTGTTTTGCGTTTCTCCAAGTAATTGTCCCTCCTAAGGACGAAATAACTCTTTTCGCCAAATATAGTCCGATTCCTGTTCCTTCTGTGGCGGGATCGAGTTTCTTAAATGGGTGAAACAACAGCTTTTCTGCACCAGGAGGCAGGCCCTTTCCGTTGTCTTGCACGGAAATGACAATCTTGGTTTTTAGCTTCCTAGCTTTGATTTTGATGGAAGGATTGTCTTGATTGGCGTATTTGATAGCGTTAGAAACGAGATTTTGTAGCCCTATTCGAAGTTTTACGGGGTCAGTATATAGCGCAATGGATGGAACCTCGATCTTGAACCAGCTCTCGGGCGCAGGAACTGAACGAAGAATCTGTTTTACGAGATCACGCAGATAGATTGTTTCGAAGGCTTGTTCGAAGTCCAGGGTGTTAGCAGTACGAGTCAGAATCTTGAAGAGGTTGCGAAGTTCTTGATAAGCGTCCTTTATTACAGCCAGATCCGCGATGGTTGCTTCATCATCTGCCATTTTAATTGCTTCATCGTAGAGAACTTGCAATAGTTGCTCCAGCTTGTCCATCGGGTCAGAAAACAGGATTTGAAGGTTTCTAGCTAAATTAGCTATGTGTTTTTCCGCATAGTATAACTGCCGGCTGTGAATTTGGAGAGCCTCGTTGACGGCTTGTAGTTCATTTTGAATGTTTAGTAATTGATTGACCATTGTTTCTCGAGGGGTTGGAGGGCGAATAAGAAGAAGGAAGTTCGTAGTTCTGTCTTCCGAGCCCCTTGCGATCCATGAAGAGGGCTGAGTCGTAGTGGGAGGATTTAAGCCGAGATGTTGTGCAAAGAGAATATAGGTTTGGCCCTCCTCATCGACTACTCTTGTTGATGAAATTCTTCCGGCAGCCAGAATTCTTGTGACGATATCAAGGGGTTCTTCAGAACCGCTTTCTTGGGGTTCTTCGATTGGTGTGAGAGAGAGTAAAAGATGGGTCAATGATGGAATTCCATCGGTGTATTTTTGAAATAACTCTGCGGCTTTGTCATTGCTGTAAAGAGGTTGATCGATACCTATTGTTCCAATAATTATTGCTGTGTCGAGGAAATCAATGGCTTTTTCAACGATGCTACGTTGTTTCTTGACAGCCAGATACTCCTGGTATGAGGAAGTAATGTCTCTAATTGAGAGAATTCCAGAAACAACCTCATTTTGCTTAATAATTGGCGTTCCAAGAATATGAACATAGCTACTAGTATCATCCTTATTGATGAGTTGATATGTTTCATTGACTGGTTCGCCGTTAAGAACCTTGGAGGTGGGGAGATTTTCAATTGGGATAGGTTCTCCTTGAGCAGAGAGTAAGAGTAAGGAGTAGAAGCGACCCAAGGGATTTCGAATGATTTTTGCGCGTTCCATGATTTTTTCTGCTCGGGGATTCAGAACGGGTTCTTTTCTTGGATCCTTTTCAATGATGATGATTCCATCGTCTAATTCTTGTAGAAGAGAATATAAAAGGCTTCTTTGATGAGTTGAGGAGAACCAGCTCGAAGCGCCTCTCGCAGAAATTCGGGGCTCGCCGGGTGATACTGTGATGATTGCGTTGCCAGTGTCTTTATCACGAAACAGAGTGATGGATAGAGACTTCCCCGTTCTCTTGAGACGCACGGGATATTCAGAAATCGAGTATTGTAGAGACGCTACTAGATTTTGCAGACTGATAGGAGTTGAAGAAAACTCGGGTAGCAATACTTGTTCCAGAGGATTTCTGCCAAAAATTCTTACTGCAACAGAGTTTTGATAGGTTAGCTCTCCTTTATCGTTTACTAGAATAATGCCCATTGGGAGCAGATCGCATGCGAGGTATAGCCAATACTTGTTCTCTATGGGAGAGGGTAAGAACAGCTCTGAATCTTCTTTGAAGTAAAGCACATGAGAGAAAACGACTTCGAAAACTTCATGAATCTCACCACTGGGTAAATGTATGGGAAATCCGCTCAGATAGATCTTAACGGGGCCACTGGATGACGAAATGATAACGGGGAAGTGCCGAAGTGAAACGTCCTCTTTCATAATTTTTGCATATAATGGTTGGTCTTGTGAGAGGAGGCCAAACCGAATTTCTGTCTTTCCATCGAAAGATTCCTTGACTATCGGGAGGTTAGAATAGATCACTCCTTGTTTTTCATTAATTCCAAAAAGCGCCATGCGCTCGTGTTGAGTCATGAACGAGTTGAATAGCCCAGACAATGAAAGCGAGTCTTCATGAGCAGAGTATTCTAGCTCATCGGAGTGAAGGAATGCATTTACTTGTTTATTCGTGATTCTTGGTTCCATGGCCAAAACACCCCATCATTTTATTCTTTGCTAATCTGACGAATGTAGATTGTTATGGCATTTTCTTCTGACAGCGAATGAACAACGTAGTTGGCTAGGAAGTAAATGGAAGGAGCTAGGGAAGTCATAGTTACTTGCTTCAAAGGAGAAATAACAGGTTGTTCGGGAGGGAGAGGTTTTGCTTTGTGGAGGAAAATGCGCAATATGTCATGGACACCGTGAATGTGAAGATCCCACTGTGAAGACGTATCATAAATGTTAGTCATCAACACCAATCGTAGGATTTCACGGACTCTTTCCGGATCATCCACCCATCTAGTTTTTCCATTGCTGTCAATATAGAGAAAAAGTGGTCTTAACTGAGGAGACTGAGCCACATCTTCCAAGATCTTGATAGCATCTATCTGCTCATTCGAAGAGGAGTGCAGGAATACGCGGCTTACGTATACAACTTCCTCTAGGGCTTCCACGATTGCATGGGATAGTTCATTGATCTGGTTGGCGATGTCTTGAACAACGGGACTGATAGAGATGCTTTCTGCAATAAAGGTTGAAAACGTGGCCAGTGATCGAAGAGGGGATTTTAGGTCATGACTGGCAGCCCGTAAGAACAATAGAGCGTCATTGTTGGTTTCCTCTAGTCGGCGAATTTGTTGCTCCAGTTCTTCGTTCTTGGCTTCAAGTATTCTAGAAGTCTGCATAAGGGTTTGCTGAAGGCTTTCTTCCCTTTCAAGATCTGTTAAAGAGAGAAGGAAAACATCATCGCCGAGGTTAGTCATCTGGGCAAAGTAAACGCTACTATTGAAAGAGACTTCTTTTTTTTGCATTCCTTGGACAGAGTTCAGAGTTTCGCGGATGAGTTCTTTAGCAATTGAGGAGTTGGGAGGGAGGAGAAAGTCCTTGAGCATCTTGAACTTTTTGTTCCCCAATAATAGCGAACCATCTTGCCTGAGAAGACCAATAGCGTTGGGTAAGAGATTAAGAATGTGGCTCCAGAAATCAAGAACTTCTTGTTGTTGTTCGCTCAGACCGTTTTGAGAAGATTGAGATATGATCGCGTAGGCTCCTATGGGGTTTCCTTTTTCGTCATTGATTATCTTAGGCGTGATTACAAATTCGTTTTCCCCATTGTTTTTCTCTTGAATTGGAACATGTTGGATGGAAGGATTGCGAATCTTATTTTGAACGATTTGGAGAATCATTTCCATTACGGGTTCTTCGTGTGTTTCGACAATTTCCAAGTTATGGGGATAGGCGAGAGAAAGTGAATATTCTGACTTGTTTAAACCGAAAAGGGATCGGAGGGGTCTGGAGGGATAGGCCTTTCCCCGCTCAAAATCAAGTAATAAGACACCGGTTTGAGTGTTATTAAGAACTTGGTAAAGAATAGAGTCAAAAATTGTCTCTGAAGACCGGGCAGAAGAACTATCTACTTCAAACAATAGGAGAATATATCCCAGAGGAAAGAGTTGCCTTGTCAAAATAGGAGCTACGTGCAACTCTAAGGCCCGGAAGGGATCTTCTCGAATTATTTTTTGAAAACGGACATTTATGGTTGGCATGTACGGCGACATATAGCCGAATTCACTGAGAAATGCAGAAAGAGAATATCTCTCATTTATTCCAATGTAAATCAGTTGTTTCTTAGCAGCTTCATTGATGAATTCCAGATTTCCGCTTGGATCAGCCCAAATTACTCCAATCTTGATTTGATCAAGTACATGAGACAAATCAGCCTCTTGTTTTGCACCAGTATAGCTTTCTTTTGAAAGATTTACTGCAAATATTAGTTCTGCCCATTGATGGAAATATGAAGGTTGGATCGATTCATAATGGATGAACAGAGTGTCATTATTGACATCAAGCTTCGTGGTTGGAATTATTGAAGATTCAGGGGTAGCATGTGGCAAGAATAAAATTGCTTCACTTTCATTGATGTTTCCGATGAAGAAGGAAGAAGCAAGGGCTTCACTAGTTAGTTTACAAAATCGATCATTTAATGCAATAGGAACTAGTTTGCCCTCGATATTAATTGAGAAGCCCTGAACAAAATTGTCGAAGACAGATTCAAAGCGTTGAATGTTTAATATCGTTTCCGCATCAATCTGCTTACTAACATCAACAGGTTTGATTGCGACAAGAACTTCGTCCTCTTGGAGACCATTTTCCTTATAAATAGCGATTTTTGCAAGATGAGGGTGCGGTTTTGTAAGCAGAATTACTGAGAAGGACGGGTATGATTTCGAATACATGGCTTTGCAAGTGCAACAATTGACTGAGGAGAACCGGTGCAAAGAGAGTATATGGAGTACATATGTGGATAGTAGTGATCCTTACTATGAGAGCGTAAGATGTTCCCATTTTTTTTCACATGGTAAAGAGTAATGGGATATCTTGTCGTTTTTTGACTTTTCACTCAGTTACACCGCTAGAGTTATTCCCTCTAAGTTTGATATTGCCGTGATTATACTAAATCATTTCTGGTTTTTTCTTAAGAGGAGTGCTATTTCACCGAATTATGCTGTGCAGATGTTTTTCTCTTTGTTTTATAACGAAACAGTCTTACCCCAACTTTTATCCAGGTTTTCTGACGGAGTGGTCAATTGTTTGGGCAATGCCTATTGGAGATCAGAAGATAGACAAATGCTA
>JAJRWK010000051.1 GCA_024276795.1 archaeon
AAAAAAAGGGAAAAAAGACCAGAAAGAACCTTGGACAACGAAAAACAAAGGAATAACCTGAAGTCCCATCCCCAGACCCAAACTACTTATTAATCCCATAATCTCTGGAGAAATCAGAAGATACATGCAGACCCCAATTAGGCGAAAAGTCCTTAGGACTGGCGGAGTTTCTCTTGCAATAACTCTTCCCAAACAGTGGACAGAAAAAACCCATGTTCAGTCAGGAGACGAGGTTCTCATTTTCATGAACGAAAAAGGAGACCTCATCATCCAAGCACCAAAAAACGTGCAAGATGAAAAGGAACTCCCACAAAGAGAAATAGAACTTGATATTACCCGTGCCAACACAGAGCTAGTAAAACAAGAAATCATAGCAAGCTACCTAGCCGGATATCGAGCAATGAAACTAACTAGCAAGAAACCCATCGGTCAAGAATACATGCGAGTCATCGAAAGACTCACAACCTCGTTTATTGGACTAGAAGTTATCGAGCACAGCACATATTCAATTCTGCTCCAAGACCTATCATCGCCTCAAAGCATTGAGGTACTCCGATTCATCAAGCGAATGAACAAGATCATCCAGGAAATGCTGGAAAACACGTTCAAAGGGATAATGCTTCGAGACCTCCAAGCCCTTGAATCCGTCTTGTTCCAAGAACCAAACGTAGACAAAATATACTACTTGTTATCCCGGCAGTTTCGATCAATCCTCTACGACTTGTCGACTGAGAACCCGTTGAAAATCGAGCTCCACTCAGTAATCGACTACGAGAGAATTATCAAACGCCTCGAAGGGATCGCAGACCACTGCAATAATCTGGCAAACATTGCCAGTCATGTCCTAAAAGAAGACGCCTCAACAATGCAACAACCAAGCGAAATCCTTTTCTCAAAAGCAGAAAACGTAAAAGAACACCTAAGAGCCGCCATGCGAGCCTTCTACACTGGCGACGTCGTGAAGGCCAGCCAGTTGATTCATCAAACGCATATCCTACGTGAACAGCTAAGGGATACACTCGTTGAAAGTCCAGACAAAACCCTGCATGTTCTGCACTTTCATATGCTTCGCGTCTTAGAACGAATCACAAGTTATGTCGCAGACATAGGCGAAGCAACAATAAACATCCATGTTTAAGAATACAAAAAGAACTCAAAACATGAATACGCTCCGAAGGCTACGAGAAGAAAAAATAATCATCTCATGCTCCGAAATGCCTTGGTCTACTCTTGCGTGAAAGGATTCAAAGGACCGGATTTACCGACTCGCCCACAAACACAGTACTGATCTCCAAGACGGGAAGGTGGGTAATAGCAAAGTGAATCTTCCATCCTAACTTCTTGACAGAGATCATTTCTGAAGGAACACAGAATACTTGTGGGGATTACCCCATTTGTTGGTCCCCTGAGGAAACCCCGCCCGTGGCCAAAAATAATCACAACTCTCGCCCCCCCTTTTACTATCCCATGAAAAAAATAGGATTTAAGTGGCAAAGCGAGAAAGGCAAGTAAGCATCAAGAGAGGGAATACTTCCCTCGACTAACCTTTCGAATCACGCCCTTCTTTGCCATTCGGATAATTCTGTCCTTGAAACTGTCAGGGTTTAAGACGACCCCTTGTTCTTCAAGCTCCTTGCCACGCCCACGCATTACTTCTTCGAAAAGCTCCCTGATGCCCCATTCCCGGAAAGGATCTTGACGCATCACTTCTAAAGCCAAATCCTCATATACACCACGACCAGTACTCTTTGACTGCCTCCTAGAAGTACTAGTGCCGCTCACACCTGTCGAGCCAGAAGCATACGAACCCGTGACACTACTCATCCCCCCTCCCCTATTATCCCTCGAACTCGAAACACTAGAAGAACTAGCAGAAAAATCACCAGATAGTGATCGTGATCGTGCAACTGGCAGAGCAGAGCGAGTAACCCGGTGAGAAACATGCCCCTCTCGGTCAATACCGGAACCCCCAAGAGAACTCCTCACTTTCGAAGAAGAGTGAGAAGAACCTTTACCAAGCAATCGGCGAAGCTCCATATTCTCCTCTTCTAACCGGGTCAAATGAGCCCGCAACTCCGAAACAGCCTTGCTCAGATCCTTCAGCGTCAAAACATCCCCCTCAGACGAGTTGTCTGACAACACATACCTTCGAAGAGCGATGCGAACTAACTCAGCCATTGACAGCCCGTGATCACGAGCGGACTCTTTTAAAGCTTCATACAACTCGTCAGAGAGCTTCATGTTTAACGTCTTCATATGAATTCGCCCACCAGGCACATTAACCAAAATCACATGGTTATCCAGTGACTCATTACCCGGGATCTCTTTCCCTGAATTGGGCCGTAACTTGCCTACTAATCCAAACATACGCCTACCTTCTACTTAATTTTTTCCTTAAAACACGCTAAAAACAGCAATTCAAGAGACATATGTAGTAGACAACTACAAAAGCATTCATGTCATAGTAGTAACACACTACATAAAGCAACAAAAGTAGACAACAAGTTGTAGTAAAGAACAACAACATAACTACAATGCCACCCTACAAGACAAAGAACAACACAAAAGCAACCGACAATACTCACTCAACACAAATAAACCACAAAAAACCACACAAAACCGTGCAATACCATGACGCACACGTTCACTTGAGCAAATCAACAATGCATCGAAAAATAGATCAACTAAGACAAGCCTGGCAAAAAAACAACATCAAGACCATACAAGTCATGAGCATGACCCTCCACGAATCAAAACGAAGCCTCGCCCTCGCACAACACCAACCAACAAGCCACCAGGAACTCTATTCAGGTGTCGGGAAACACCCGTGGAAAGCAAAAAAACCACTCACTGAAGAAGAAACCCAAGCCTTCACACAGCTCGCAAAAGACCCCAGATGCGCAGTCATAGGAGAAATCGGCTTGGATCACCACTGGGTAGAACAAACGGAAAGATACCCATATCAACAAGAAACCTTCGAATTCTTCATACAACTGAGCCTCGAAACAAAAAAACCACTCAACATCCACTCAAAAGGAGCAGAAGAACAAGTCTACGAAACCCTAACACAATACGGAGTAGACTGGGGAAAAGTAAACATCCACTGGTACAGCGGACCAGGAGACATCCTCGAAAAACTCGCAAACAAAGGCACCTATTTCTCAGTCGGACCGGCAATACACTACAGCAAGCACCGAGAAGTAGTAAGAAAAGTAGACCTCA
>JAJRWK010000052.1 GCA_024276795.1 archaeon
ATCGAAACGCTTGATCTTAATCGTGAAATCGTAGATCCTGGTCAAATGATCGTTTTCGCCATTCTTGCTCATATTTTCACCTCAGTATTTTCGCTCCACCGGTTGCCACCGGGTAATAACGACTTCTTTTTGTTTGATCTCAGGAGGTTCATCCCAGCTCTTGTAATAGAACAAGGAGTGGTGTAAGAACTTCTCGTCATCTCTCTCTGGATAATCTGTACGGAAATGAGCTCCTCGTGATTCTTTGCGATACAATGCACCAGCAGCAATTGTTTCAGCAATTAAGAGCATTCCTTCAAGGCTGATTGCCCTTTCCAACTCAAGGTTGTAATGCTTGTCTTTTGTCTTGACACGGATGTTTTTGTAGCGTTGCTTAAGCTCGTGAATTTTGTCCATGACTTCCTGCAGGTCTTTTTCGTTCCTAAAAACGAAGGTTTTTGCCTTCATTATTTCTCTGAGTTCCTTGGTCAGTTCGAACACATCTTCGTCTCCATCTTTTGTGAGGAGATGGTCGACTTGGGACTTTGCTTCTTCGAGAGCCTTTTCAACACTGGCTGTATCATTATGAGGTGATGTGCTCTGTAGGAATTCCACGACTTTTTTACCACCGACTTTTCCAAATACCGCCGTTTCAAGGAGGGAGTTGCCACCGAGTCGGTTTGCTCCGTGTACACTCACGCATGAGCACTCACCCGCTGTAAATAGGCCTTTGAGCGGAGTCTCTGTATGTTTGTTTGCAGCAATTCCTCCCATGGAATAGTGCTGCCCAGGTTGAATAGGAATAGGGTCGTGTATCATGTCTATTCCCAAGAAGTTTATGGCTAGTTCTCTGATCTGAGGCAGTCGTTCCATGATGTGATCTTTTCCTAAGTGAGTGAGGTCTAAGTGGACGTATTGACCTTCAAATCCTCTTCCTTCCATGATTTCAGTCCAAATTGCTCGAGCAACGATGTCTCTGGGAGCCAGTTCCATTTTTTCGGGAGCGTATTTTTTCATGAACCGTTCTCCCAATTTGTTTCTCAAATAGCCCCCTTCTCCTCGGGCACCTTCTGTCATTAAGACATTCGTTCCCACTAGTGTTGTGGGATGGAATTGGACGAATTCCATATCTTGCAGGGGAACTCCTGCTTTGTACACCATTGCCATGCCAAGCCCTGTGTTGTTAATGCTGTTCGTGGTGTTTGCATAAACTCTTCCGTATCCCCCCGTAGCAATCATGACCGCGTCTGCTTCGTATGCTTCCAGGTCACCCGTTATCAGATTGAGGGCCACAATTCCAGTTACTCGCTCATCGTTCCTCGCCAGTTTGAATACTAGGCGATCATAGATAATAGGAACACCTAATTTCACAGCTCTTTGATATAGAGCGTGCATAATGAGATGTCCAGTTTTGTCTGCAGCATAGCATGTTCTGGGGAACGCCGCTCCACCAAAGGGGCGCTGGGCGATTCTCCCGTCGTCAAATCTACTGAATGGGACACCCCAGTGTTCAAGTTCATAGATTCTTGGTGCTGCTTCCTGGCACATCAGTTCTACTGCATCTTGATCCGCGAGGAAATCGCTGCCTTTCACGGTGTCATAGGCGTGCTTTTCCCATGTGTCATCGTGTCCTTCGGGATGGTTCCCTAAGGGAGCGTTTATTCCTCCTTGGGCACAAGTTGAATGGCTTCGAACAGGGTGGGTTAAGGAAACAACAAGAACGTCCATACCCGCCTCTTTAGCCTCGATAGCAGCTCCTAATCCAGCGATTCCGCCTCCTACTACGATGAATTGATGTTTCTGTATCATGTCGGTTAGCCTCCGGAGTGAAAAATGGCTTTTCTAAAGTTACATAAGATAGTCCTTTTTAATCGATTCCCTCGCATTTTTGGAATATCGCTAAATTATTCTACGATGATTGCTCTTTTCCCAATCGAATTCTCTCAAAAATTCAATCTTTGCCATCTTTAATATTAATTATGAATTATCGAGATCCATGTCTCGGAACCATGCAATGGATTAATTTTGGTTTGTTACTTTGGAGTGAACCGTCTTGGTAAACCCGTCTAGCACTAAACTTTTGGCAGAAACGAGCAAAAAAAAGGGAGGAGAAAAGTCCGTCTAAAAGAGCGTCATCGTCTCATGCCGCTACTCTTGTAATGTCTTCGATCTGCGTAAAGATCAAATAGCCTGCAATAGCGATCAGAATAACGCCTAAAACTAAGAAAATCCAGAACAAGAGCTTGTGATATCTTACAGGAAAGCGGAAATCTATGAGAATTACTCTGAGGCCGTTTAATCCATGATAAATTATCGCAACTGCAAGCCCGAACTTTAGGAAATTGAAGATCATTGCAGTGTAGAGATATGTTTCTTCATGGAAAAGACCTTCTACTCCTTGAGTCAAGGAGCTAATGGTGAAGAGGTGCAAGAACAAGTATGCAAGTATTCCGAGTCCTGTCAATCTATGAAGGAGCCAAGCATACATTCCCACGCCTTTTCTAAAAGGCACGAACCAGCGCAAGAAATTGTTTGCACTGCTTGCAGTTTCTTCTTGTACTTCATTAACAATGATTTCTTCTGCTTTTGACTGAGCCGCCATTCGTCTTCACCTTCCTACAATATGGGGGGCTTGGATGCTGATAGAACAGCAAATGAAGCCCAGAGTCCTACTCCAATCATTAACAGTGAAATGAGAGTTAGTATCCAGCTGACTAGTTTTCTCTTAGATTCGGTAGTTACTACATCATATAGCACCATTTTTAACCCGTTCATTCCATGATAAACAGCAATAATCAGCAGTGTAATATCAATGATGAACCAAGGGGAATGTATTCTTGACCAAACAGCATAATAGGAGGCTGGTCCTGAATACAAGTAATCGCCTGTTCTCACTTGCGCCTCGACTGCTGCGGGATCTGTAAAGAAGCCCAGATTTACAGCCAAGAGATGTAAGGCAAGTATCACTAAGAGCAATGCTCCCGTTATTCGTTGTAGGAGCCACGCCCATGCTCCTGCGCTAGAATGTTTTGGGACAAAAAAGTGAGAGTCAAATCCCTCTACGCTGATTTTATCCGATAGTTGACTGGCCATTTTATCACCTAGTTTAGATTGACTTGCTAAAGATTGAGAGATTATGTCTATGATAGATGTAAGAGGGGTTCATTTATGCGTTTCTCCAAGATTGTGGTTATTTGAGAAGAATCGTGCTAAAACATGGGATCATGTGGTGCAAAAATACATGAACCAACTAGTTTTGGCTTGTTTTACTACACTAGAATGAATTATTCGAAATACTTAACTCGCTTTTTCATAGACCTTACCCATGTCTCGATTTTCTGGAAAAGTTGCCATCATAACGGGAGCCGCTGGTAATCTAGGAAGGGCAATGAGCAAATTACTCTACTTCGAAGGAGATAAGCTTGCACTCGTGGATCAAAACCAAGAAGCACTTGAAAAAATGAGTGAAGGTTTTGAGAAAACTAAAACCTTGTTACTGGGGGGTAACTTAACCGATGAGCAGAGTGTGAAGCATATTGTTGCAGAAGTTGTTGCTCATTATGGTACAGTTGACCTATTAGCGAACATTGTGGGGGGTTTTACAATGGGGCCTCCAGTTCACGAAACAAGAGAAGAA
>JAJRWK010000053.1 GCA_024276795.1 archaeon
GATTAAGTCAATAATAGATGCAGACGAGCGTTGAGATTAACGGTGATGTCCTAAGAGTCTGGGAAGCACTCAGCAACGATGCCTTAAGACCATTAAAGGAGATCGCTAGCGACTTGGACATTCCATATTCACGCGCTCGAAGAAGCATCGAATGGCTAGTCGCTCATGGTCATTTACAAGGATACCGTGCGATTTTGAATCCATTCAAGCTAGGATTACGCCATGCTGCGTTGGCTTTCTTCAGAACAAATCCTTCTGAACCACACATAAGGAGATATTTACTGGAAATGCCACGAGTTGAAAGAGTATCTGTTCTTTCAGGAACGTATTCACTCATGGCCTTGGTTCGGTGTGAAAATAGAGACTCCTATGAAACGACTCTTGGGAAGCTCGACGAACTAGTAGCTCAATCAAAGTTCAAGCAGAGCGATTATGTTTCAATTATCCGTACCTACAAAGAAAGTGGCATTCCTTTACCGAAAGAAAAGAAAGATGCAAATGGGACAGTAAAGCTAGACAGTAAAGACAAGCAGATCCTCCAAATGATTAGTTTTCAAAAGGTTTCTCCAGACAGGTATTTGCCAATGCCAAGCACTGAGATCGCAAAACGACTGGGTTACTCCCAACCATCCGTGCACCGCAGAGTAAAAAGATTGATCGAAGAAGGAGTCATTCTTAAAATTCGTTCTGAGCCTAATCCTAAGGAGTGGAATAAAGATCAATTCCTAATAGCTTTAAAAGTCGATCTCAAAAACTCGGACCACGTGGTAAAACACTTGCTTGAAGACGACAGAGTGGTCAGCTTTTATCGGGTCGGAAGAGAGTACCAATTTAGGGTATTTGTCTCATCACCCTCAATACTAGATCTTAGAGATTTCCTCGATCGACTCTACGAGCTAGATGGAGTTATCGATACGAATACCCAGATAATATTTGGTACGAAAATTTCATCGTTCGCAAATCACTTAATTGGAAACATAGCCTAACACGATTCCAGAACTCAAAAATAACTTGCCCAGAGAAATCAATTACGAATGTGATTGCATGGGAAATAACGCCTTGATGTTGGAGATTTCCTTATAGAGGCGGACAACGGAAAATCAATTACGAATGTGATTGCATGGGAAATAACGCGGGTTTTACCGAAGACGCTGTAATTCCCCTATTCATAAATGGGGAATTAGAATTTATTGATGGAACAACGCTCTCTACAGTACTAAGCTCCCCTCAGCCCTCAGAGGAAGCCGTAATGGAGGATGTTAGATCACTAAGAATCTATTCAATCGGCCCGAAAGGCATTTCTCAGGTAATAAACGTCAGCCATGACCCAGCGTGTTCAACTATCCTCTTGCGCACTGGATCAGGAAGAGACATCACAGTTGGGAAAAATCAAGAGATTCTGGTAAAAAAAAGAGAAAGAATAGGATTTATGCCTGCTAAAGAGATTCGACCCCAAGACATGATCGCAGAATTCAGCGGTATCTTGCTTGAGGGAAGAGAAACAGTTGAAATTGATCTGATCGCAGAATTGATAACTCGAGCTCCAGCAGAATTACTAGCAAAAGTTCATGTTTCAGGGGTCAAACCTTATCTTTTGTCCTTAGGCGAAGCAATAGAGAAAATCAAGAATCATGAAGAATATGAATTTGACGATGCAGATCTTCCCGACGAGTTAGAAATACCCACTTTTTATTCTCTGGTTCAAAGATACGGCCTATCCGAATACGATGACGTTGGAATACGGCTTACCTCAATAGATGGTCGAGGAGGGCTTCACCCCATTTTATCAATAGATAATTCCTGGCTCGAATTGCTAGGGCTATTTACAAAATTCGGAGAGTTCGATGACGGAGACCTCCAGCCACTCTTCGTAATTAACAAGGAAAAAGCGGAAAATTCCATGAAACTAATCTTAGACCTGATTGGGGGACCAATCACGTTAGAGCCAACAGAAGAAGAGCCAGATAAAGTAGTTATTCATTTTGGAGGCCCTCCCGAGTATCTGGTATTGAGATATGTGTTTAATATACAAACGGAAATTTTAGAGCGTTCGTTGCCCCGATTCCTAACAAAGGGAGATTCCGAGGATATGTCTCGAGTACTTCGAGCGTTTAGAGTTGAGACAAGTAACCCTGTGAGTGCTACAAGAGAAATGTACGTCTTTCCTAACGAAAAAATGGCTCAACAAGCATATTATTTCTTGAGATCAATGGGGAAAATCGTTACAGCGATAAGAAAAGAAAATTCATCAAACGACGTTATACTGATTTGCACAACTACAGAATCTTATGAACCTCATTGGGACGTCATCACCAGTGTTGAGGAGAAGACCGAGAGTCTGCTCACTTATCGCATCCAGACGGAGAGAAACAGACCCTATTTCGCGGGGTATGGATTCGTTTTGAGAGATAGAATCGGTAGTGATTGATTCGTTTGTTGCTTTTGTTCGGATATTAATGTTATACCAAAATTCACTGGTCCAACGATTCAAAATACTACGTGAACTGGAATAGAAAAGAGGGTGTAAAGTTCATGAAATTAGCTAGTCTATTTCTTTTCTGGAAGGCTTGACTCTGAAATAGGCGTGGTTTCGACTATTTCGAATACCTTTCCTTCAGTGTCGGGAAGGTCTTGAATGGAAGAAGAGGCAAAAACTACTTTCTCGCCATAACTGAGATCCATGATTTTTACGCCTTGAGTAATCCTTCCTACTGTTAGGCGAATTGTATGGATGGGGATTCGAATCATGATTGACCTTGAGTTAATGAGGGCAACTGTTTCTTCTTCTCCAACATTAATGGGCACAGGAAAAGCAGCGATAACAGGACCATTCTTGTTTGTAATCCGTATCGTCTTGACTCCTTTGCCCCCGCGATTTGTTTTCCGATAGGCAGGAGCGGGCGTCATTTTTCCATAGCCGTGCTCTGTAACAACCAGAACAGCAGTCTTTGCTATTTGCGAATGAGGAATAGCAAACGCATCAACAACAACATCGCCAGAGTCAAGAGACATACCCCTAACTCCAACGGCACTTCGACCCGTCTCTCGGATTTGAGTGGCATCGAACCGGATCATTTTACCCATCTTGGACGCGATAAAGATCTCTTCATCATCACGGTCAATAATAATAGCTTGCACAACACTGTCTCCGGGCTGAAGGCCAGTCCCAATAATTCCTGTACGGCGAACCTTTCTGAAGGCAGAAAGTCGCGTCTTATTTACAATTCCACGTTTTGTAACCATTATAATGTACTTGTTTTCGTCAGTAAGCCATGATTCTTCCACAGGAATGATCTTGATTACTGGAGAGGCCACCGGAATGAAACGATCGATGAGCGTCCCTCGGCTTGTCCGTTTCTCACTGAGAGGAATTTCCCAGGCAGGGATAGTATGAATCACGCCTTTCTTAGTTAGCAAGAGAAGTGTATGATGATTCGTGGTGACAACCATGTCAAGAATCTGGTCATCTTCTTTGAGTTTGATTGCTTTGACTCCTTTGCCACCCCTTCCTTGAGTCCTAAATTTTTCATAAGAAATCGAGCGGATGTAACCTTTTCTAGTGATAGAGATCATAACATTTCTGAGATGTATCAACGGGCGATCCGTAAGTATTGTGTCGTCATACTCTACAATATCAGTTCGTCGGCGATCTGAATATTTCTCTTTAATCTCTGTGAACTCTTCTCGAAGCACTTTGAGTAACTCAGAACGGTAATTTAGGATTAGTTCTAACCGAGCTTTTTTCTCTTCTAAATCTTGTTTTTCTTTCCGCAACTGTTCCTGTTCAAGACGAGGCAAGCGAGACAAAGGCATGTCTAGAACCGCTTTGGCTTGACGATCTGAGAAACCATATGTGCGCTTCAGTAATTCATGAGCTTGAGAGCGCGTCTCGGATGAACGGATGAGCCGAATAATTTCGTCTATGTGGTCAGACGCAATAATGAGCCCTTCGACAATTTCGAGTCGATCCAGTAACCGATTGAGCTCATACTCTGTTCTCTTCCTCACAACTGTTTCTCTATGAGCGAGAAATACTTGGAGAGCTTGTGACAGTGTTAAGATCCGGGGTCTTCCCCTTACAAAGGCAAGAATCCGGCCGTAAAAGGTGATCTGCAGACTGCTCTTGGTAAACAGCTGTCCTAGGATCGTTTTTCTTGAAAGTTCGTCCTCATATCCTTCTTCTAGGGGGAGTTCGATACGAATCTCATTTTTAGAGAGATCACGGACATCTTTTATTCCTCTAACACGGTTGTTTTCGATCAGGGTATGGATTTCTTCAACAAGTTTTGCCTTGTTCACCATGTAAGGAATCTCTTTGATAACAAGAAGAGGAACCGATTTCTTTCCAATGGCGGGTTCAAAGTCAACCCTTGATCGGATCACAATTTTGCCAACACCTTTTGTATAGAGGTTGACGATTCCTTCCTTACCGATAATTATTCCACCAGTAGGGAAATCAGGTCCTTTGACAAATTGCATCAGCTCTTCTGGTGTAGCTCGCGGATGATCGAGCATGTAAATGCAAGCATCGAGCAGTTCACCTAAATGATGTGGGGGAATGTTTGAGCTCATGCCTACGGCAATTCCGGAAGCACCATTAAGGAGCAGATTTGGGAGTTTTGAAGCAAGAACAATAGGCTCTCTTTCTTCCCCATCAAAGTTATCCTGAAATGGAACGATTTCCTCTCTTGTATCGGCCAAAATCTCAAGAGCAATAGAAGCAAGCCTAGCTTCAGTGTAACGCATTGCGGCTGCTGGAAAACCGTCGACTGAGCCAAAATTACCTTGACCATCCACTAGGGGGTATCTCAGAGAAAAGGGCTGAGCAAGTCTGACTAGAGCTTCATATACGCCTCCAGAGTGGGGATGGAATTTTCCAGTGACTTCTCCAACAATTCTCGCACTCTTTTTGTAGGAGCTCCTGGGTGTAAGTCCCATGCTATACATTGCCCATAGTATTCTTCGGTGCACAGGTTTTAGCCCGTCTCTTGCATCAGGAAGTGCACGATCGCTTATTACGTATGAGGCGTAATCAGCGTATGCTCTTTGAAGCTCGCTAGCTAGTGGCCTTCCCAAAATGTTCTCTCGAGGGATTTCAACGTCGCTCATTGTAATGAATCACCTTCAAGTTCGTGGTCGGCTGAAACAACTGCTTCTCGTTCAATAGTAGTATCTTCTTCCTCTTCTGTAAGAACTTCTTCTATTGCAACTTCTGGTTCTTGATCGATTTCAGATGCCAAGTCCCAGAAATATCCCGTTCCTCCAGTTTCATCTTCTGAGAAAACTTTGGTAACAATGAATTTCTTTCTCTCTGTGACATCGTCTCCCATCAAGATGCTGAAGATTTCATCAGTCTGGACATCATCAACAATTTGAAGCCGCTCAATCACTCGGCTTCCCGGTTTCATGGCTGTTTCCTCTAGCTGGTCTGCATTCATTTCACCGAGACCCTTGTACCTCTGAATCTCTATATTCTTGCTGGGAACTCCGGCCTCTCTTAAACGGGAAACTAGCTCATCTCTTTCTTGTTCACTGCGGAGATAGGCATATCGGCGACCCTGCATGATCTCCTGTGGGATAGTCCCTTTCACAGTTACCCTAAACAATGGGGGTCTAGCCACAAACACTTTCCCCTGCTCAATTAATGGCCTCATATATCGATAAAAAAGTGTGAGCAAAAGCGTCGTGATATGTGCACCATCCACATCTGCATCTGTGAGGATAATGATTTTGCCGTAACGACATTTTGAAATGTCGAAATCATCATTGATGCCAGTTCCGATTGCAGAAATAATGCTCCTGATTTCTTGATTATCCAGTGCTCTTGAAAGACCCGCTTTTTCGACATTGAGGACTTTTCCTCGTAAGAATAAAATTTCTTGAAACTGGCTGTCACGAGCTTTTACTGCAGTGCCTCCTGCACTCTGTCCTTCTACCAGGAAAAGTTCTCTTTTTTCGGGATCCGTTTCTCTGCTGACGATCAGTTTTCCAGGCAGAGTTACTCGATTGCCAGACTTACGAATGAGATCACGAGCCTTTCGGGCCGCATCTTGAGCCTTTTTGGCATTAAGACTTTTGGCGATGACCGCTTTTCCAAAGGAAACATTCTTTTCAAGCCATTCTTCAAACGCGTCTCCAAAAACACGGGAAACAATCCCCTCCACTTCTGAATTCCCTAACCGTGTCTTGGTCTGTCCCTCAAATTGTGGATCTGGAACCTTGACACTAACAATAGCAACAAGCCCTTCACGGAAAAACTCTCCTTTCAAATTAGGGTCTTTATCTT
Organism: archaeon; assembly: GCA_024276795.1. Classification (GTDB taxonomy): domain Archaea; phylum Asgardarchaeota; class Heimdallarchaeia; order Heimdallarchaeales; family JAJRWK01; genus JAJRWK01. Next base: position 6,287 of record JAJRWK010000053.1, read on the forward strand.
TCAATAGTTTGTGGGAACGGGCAAAGTCATTGAGAGTACGAGTTAAGCTACTCTTAAATCCAGAAATATGTGTTCCTCCTTCTGTGGTGTTAATGTTGTTCACGAATCCCATAATCGTTTCAGCAAATCCAGCATTCCATGTCAGAGCCACTTCGACAATTACGATCTCTTCACTCCCCCTCACGTAGAAGATGTATTCCTCTCCCTCAACTAGGGGGGTTTTGTGAGCGTTTAAGTCTCGTACAAATTGAATAATTCCACCCTCATAGTGGTATTCTACAACTGTTGGTGGTTCAGTTCGCTTGTCGATTAACTCAAATCTTAGTGAGGGTGTTAAATAAGCTAATTCTCTAAGTCTTGCAGCAATGATATCAAAATCAAAAACAGTAGTTTCAAAAACCTCTGGATCTGGTTTAAACGTGATAGTAGTTCCTCTTGATCGGCCCGGAGGAATGGAGAGTTCCTCAACTTCTGTTACCTTTTGCCCTCTGGAATATTCTTGCCGGTACAACTTACCATCTCTTACAACTTCGACGATGAATTGTGAGCTCAGGGCATTGACGACAGCCAGACCAACGCCGTGTAGACCACCCGAGACCTTGTAAGCTTTATTGTCAAACTTTCCCCCTGAATGAATTTTGGTGAGGATTACTTCGAGAGTGCTTTTCTTGTATTTTGGATGATATGCTGCAGGGATTCCGCGCCCGTTATCGATAACGGTAATTGAGTTATTAGGGTTGATAATAACTTTGCATTCCGTGCAATAACCGGCTAGAGCCTCATCAACCGAATTATCTACGATTTCATAGACCATGTGGTGAAGGCCACGAGAATTCACTGAACCAATATACATTGCGGGTCGATGACGAATACCTTCAACCCCTTCTAGAACTCTAATAGACCGTTCGTCGTATTCAGACGCGGCATCAGTGGTTGTCGTAGCAGTTTTCGGAGAAAGTTCATCTGGAAGCGTCATTACAGTCTACCAAACCGTTTTTTTCTAAGTGACCTAATTTGACATGTAATAAATAGCTTTGGATCTAATATTTAGCAAAACCGTAGTTACAGCGTCTGTAGACAACTATGACAAGCACTTGAAGGTTGAACCTATTGAATACACATCGCTTGATGAGTTATTTTTGTATGCCTTGTGGTGAAGGGTTTTGTACTGGATAGCGTTTTTTCACTTTGAAAGAAGTATCCCTATAGTTTTAAGTAAGTACCAAGGGACAAGATACATGTAGTAGGGGCATGGTTGCGTGCTCATGACAATTCGGCTAATTTCTTATCAAGTTTAGGTTTTATTAACGCAACAATTTCTTCAGCAATTTCCTTCCCCTCATCATCAGAAAACATTATGAGTTTTGTAAAGAGCCAAAGCCCTTTTCTCCATGTTTCTTGTTCATCTTTCATAGTGATTAGAGGAGCATATCTTGCTAGAACCTGAGCCTCTCGCTGATCGTATTTAACAATGAGGTTTACCAAGCGATCCATTTCTTCCCCCGTTAGCTCGATACCTAAAGATTCTACAAACATTCTGGCAAATTGTCCAATTCCTTCATCATATTCGGGGATCTCTCCAACGGAGTTAACTATTAAAAAAACAGGAGAAGTTCTGGCATAGTAAGTGATACGAGATCGTTTTTTCTTAACTTCTCTAGCAGGATAAAGAAATCCATGTTCTACAAGCAGATCAACATGATGATACAAGCTCTGAGGAGTGGAAATGCCTAGAAGTTCTGCAAGCTCACGGACGGTTAACTCGTGTCTGCGCTTACCGCCTTCAGGGATGCCTTCTCGCAAAAGATGCAGTATTTTAAGGCGTGTTTTATCCATGAGAATCTTGATTTTCTCAGCATCAGTTACGATTTGAATAGGTGCCAAATTTAGCGACGGGTACTTGGAATTGGGTGATTCTTGAACGTCCTTAGTAGAGTCTTCAGTCATGTAGGTTATCACTTTCATAGGGGCTGTTAAATGAGTTTTCTGCTTTGGGCATTAAATAATTAACCACCTAATAGAAATGAAAAACACATCATTTCTTGGGAATACATTACCTATTTGCTTTGAGAAAAAGCAAATAAAATCGGCTATTCCTTTTTGGAAACTAGAACAAAGTAACAAATCAGCACTGACCGAAAGAAAACAATCAAAAACCAGATATCGATGGTAGCTTAGGAAGTTCGTATAGCACTCAGAGTGAGGCATCATGATTGAAGGAAAAATCACTAGAATTTCAGGCCCCGTTGTCGACGCAGACGGCATGACTGGAGCAACTCTTTACGAAGTAGCTCGTGTCGGAAACGAGCAATTGATTGGAGAGATCATTCGGATTGTCGGAGATATTGCCACCATCCAAGTGTATGAACCAACAGATGGTTTGAAGCCAGGCGAGCCAGTGATTGCTACTGGAAAACCGTTGACCGTACAACTAGGTCCGGGTATTCTTGAACAGATCTACGATGGTATCCAAAGACCACTTCCCGTAATTCAAGCTCAAAGGGGCGCATTTATTGAGAGAGGAATCGAGGTTCCTGGAATCGATCACGAAAAGAAATGGGACATGAAGATCAAGGTCAAAGTTGGAGATAAAGTGAAACCCGGAGACATTATTGCAGTTACACAAGAAACGCCTGCAATCGAACATCGCATTATGATTCCTCCGGATATGCCAGCAGGAACTGTTAAAAAAGCAGTATCAGATGGTGAATATACAGTAGACGAGGTTCTTGTTGTTGTTGAAACCAAGGACGGGGCAACCTATGAAGTAAAAGGATATCACGAATGGCCAGTTAGGCGCCCTCGCCCGTTCAAGAAGCGATTAGGAAGCGAAATTCCTCTCCTTACTGGACAACGCATTTTTGATACCTTTTTCCCAATCGCTAAAGGAGGAACAGCTGGTATTCCAGGACCATTTGGAACTGGAAAAACAGTTTCCCAGCACCAGCTTGCAAGATGGGGAGATGCTCAAATCGTTGTCTATGTTGGGTGTGGTGAACGAGGAAACGAGATGACGCAAGTACTTGAGGAATTCCCCCACTTGGATGACCCTCATACTGGGCTGAAACTAATGACAAGAACAGCCCTTATTGCTAATACAAGCAATATGCCAGTAGCAGCGAGAGAGGCTAGTGTTTACACAGGAATAACCCTTGCAGAATACTATCGAGACATGGGCTACGATGTAAGCATTCAAGCAGACAGCACCTCTAGATGGGCAGAAGCAATGCGTGAAATCAGTGGCCGTCTCGAAGAAATGCCGGGAGAAGAAGGATATCCGGCTTATCTCGCATCCAGAATTGCAGAATATTACGAGAGATCAGGTAGAGTCGTTTGCATTGGATCAGACGACCGAGTTGGAAGTGTCACAGTAGTAGGAGCTGTTTCGCCTCCCGGAGGGGACTTTTCAGAACCAGTGACTCAGAATACTCTACGTATCGTTAAGGTGTTTTGGGCTTTGACCAAGACTCTAGCAGCAAAAAGGCACTTCCCTGCGATTTCCTACCTGGACTCTTATACACTCTACTGGGAACAGCTAGAAAGCTTCTACCGAGAGCGATTTGGCAAAGATTTCCCCGAGTTAAGAGCAGAGGCCTTCAGAGTGCTACAGCAAGACAACGAACTTCAAGAAATCGTGCAACTAGTCGGACCAGATGCATTGCCACCTTCTGAGCGTATAGTTCTGGAGGCGGGGCGTATCATTAAGGAAGACTTCCTTCAGCAAAATGCATTTCATGAAGCTGACAGCTACTGTTCTCCAGAGAAGCAATACCTAATGCTTAAGGCGATAATCTTATTCTACGGAAAAATGAGAGAAATGTATGAGCAAGGTGTTGACATCAAAGCAATGATTGACCACGACATCGTAGAAGAGATTGCTAGAATGAAGTATGTTAGAAACGAGGAAGCTGGCAAGGCCTTAAAGGATCTGATTGACAGAATTACTGCTCTCAAACCAGAAGATTTTGTGATAGCTGCTGAAACAAATTAGAACCTACATTATCAAATATCCCTTCTTCTTTTTTAAATCGATCAGTTTTCTTTCCCGTCTTTTGCGAGAAAAGATTTGATAACCCTTACATCATACTGAAATTAGGATGGATGAAAAATCGCGCCGGATAGATGGTCTCCATTTTTCCTATGAACAGCTTACATTGCTTTCCAGATTATCTAAAAACTCGAGTATCGCAAAAGAAGAATCAATTGAAACCGAAAAGATCCAAGAGCTCAAAACACTAGGGATGATTCTGGAAACATCAGAACAAATCATGCTAGTCCCGGGTACATGTGCCACAGAAAAGATCTTGACGGAGATATTGCCAGATCTCCGAGAAGCAATTTTGACAACAATCTATGCGAACAAGGATTCGGGCAAAACTCAGGATTTAATTCCCATGGTCGATGCTGTGAAGACAGCCGTAGAAGCATTGAAAGATAAACAACACAAAACAATCAAAGAATCATTTTCTCTCTTAAGAAAACAGATCGATCACCAAATAGAAAGGACAAAATACCAAGCGATTCAATCTTTCGCAACGTTATCTAGTGAGTTTTCCAGTGCTGAAAAGCTACCAGAGCTAAATTTGGATATCAATCCTTTTGAAATCAGAGAAAGCTTCGAAAATGTAAAACGCTCAGTAAGATCAATCTTAATGGGTCATTCAACTAGATTTGAAGAAGAGATCACGAGACTGTCTTCAGTCATGCTAACCAAATTCGAAGGAACAATTGCATCCATGATTCAACAAATTGAGGGTGCCAACTCAAAGATACTCAATGGCTTGACAGAAACCAGAGAGCAAGTTAGAGAAAAAATCGATGACTTAACCCGAGTTTTAGTGCGGGAAACAGAGATTTTGCAATACGAGCTTGAGAAGACCATTAAGACCCTTCCGTTGGATGAGCTGAGAACAAGCAAGAAAACCGGGTCGATCAGCGAAGACATGAGAGAGCAGATCATAGAAATGTTTGATTCATTAGTCGACAACCTGATAATCTTGATTAGAAGAACTGTGGACAAGGTTTGGGATCAGATCAATGAAACAGTGGTAAAACAACTACCAGAGATGGAAAAGACCATTGAAAATAACCTGAAAAAGTACAATCAAGAGATTACGTTTCTACTCAAGGAAGAAGAGGATGTCTTCACACGAATTCAAGCCAGAGCAAAGAGAGAACACCAACTAGCAAAAAATAATGCTGAGGCCGTTACGAAGTATGCACAAGCAATCAAGGAAAAAATTATTCGAGTACGAGACTTTCACCACAAGTCTTCTCTTTCCCTCGCGAGAAAGGCTTCTAGCGTTCTTGAAAAACAACAACACTTAGCCCAAGAGAACGAAGATTGGAAAGATTTAGGTGTGGAAACGGCCAAAACCCTAGAAAACGCAGTCAAGATTATTGAAGAAAGCTCAGCAACTCTTGACCCGTCAACACAATCCACACTTGCTCAAGCAATCGTCTTACTGAATCAAGCTTTGGCTTCAACTAGAAAGAAACTCGAAGAACAAGCTTCATCTCGACCGATGCAAGAAGAAATCAATGATTTTGTAACGAGAATCTATGCATGGATCGACCAGATACAAGAAAAATTCAATGGCATGATCGGAGAAACCGCACAAGAGATGAATGGCCTCTCAGAAAAGGCAGCTCAACTCTCAAGTTCTTTGGAAATTACTAATAAGGACATATATCGAGCATTAGAGAATCATCGTAGAACGGCAGACATGATCTCTGAGGCATTACTGAATTGCAAAATTGCTCTAAAACAACAATATGGTGATTTTAGAAAAGGGATGGAGAAAACGCTTGCAGAAGAATTTGTTACCCTCAGATCAAGAATGATCACTCCAATGCAACAGACAGTCAAAGAGAAAAAAGATGAACTACATGAGTTAATGGGAAAAGCTAGATCTGCAGCCCCACAATCCAAAACCCATCATGAAACCGGAGAAAAAGACACTACAGCATTAATGATAATTATCAAACCAGCCTTGGATGATTTCCAAACAGTCATTACGCAAGCAATAAGAGACACCAGATATGGACTTGAAGGAGCCGTACTCGGGGGAATAAACATTGTTAGAAGATCTTCTTCTGACACTTCAGGACAATTTCGTAAAAAAATCATCAATATTAAGGAAGAGTTCTTGAGAACTAGAGAACAGATTACTTTAGAGATGAGAAGTAGCTTAGAAACTATCAACGAACGCCTAATACATGCGTTCAATCAAATAGAGCTTAGACTAGGGAGAGTCATCGACAACCTACTTGAGTCATATGATGCTTTGCTTGGTGCGAATCCAGAAATGCTGAAATCAGCATTTGTGAGAACAAACGAGACGATTAGTTCATTATTGGATAGACTACTATCTAAGCTTCTCGAAGATACTAATGATATTAACCAAGCACTCATGAAACAAGAAGCCTTAGTTCGTTTGGAAAACAGTGTATATGCTTTGTAACAAGAAGTTGAAAAATTGAAATCCAAGGAAGAACATGGAGAGATTGAAAAACAGGTGAAGTCGTGTCTCTATTCGATTCACGAGATGATTAGAAACTTGGGGATTATCAACAATAAATTGTTGGAGTCATTGGAAAGGCAAGAATGAAGAAAACTCTAGATAAATTGATCCCGCAAAATTTAGATAAAATGAAATATTAACATTGTTGAGTTCATTTCTAGGAGGAAAAACAATGAGTAGTGAAATTGATCATCAGGAGATAGAAGAAGTCAAGTTTTACGGTCTTCCCAAAGGAACAGTCCTATGGCCCACCGCAACGTTTGCCATCATATTTGGAATATTGGCAAAGATCAATCCCAGTTGGGAAGACAGTTTATCTATTGCCTTTCTGATTATATTTACCTTAAACCTACTAATCTTGTACTTTGAGTTCTCTCGAGGAGCTGTAATGGGAATTGCAGGCATTATTTTTGGACTATTAATCTTATACCTTTGGCTCCAAGATACACGTGATGTTCCATCAATTGGGATCGAAGCTGGTCTGCGAGGAGCTTCTGGTGATTTCTTGATAACTTTTGGTGCGATTTTACTCATTATGATATTCTTGGGAATTATCGTAAAGCGCACATTCGACTATTTCGTGGTCACCAGAAACGAATTAATCAGAAAACATGGGATCTTAGGAGATGCACAACGTTTCAGTGCCCAACACATGGTTTTTCACAAACAAATTAACGATGTATTTGAATCACTGTTATTAGGTGGCTCTGGAACCCTCACAGTTATTCCACCAGGAAAAGCAGATATCTTCATCATTGAAAATGTGCCTAGAATCAACGAGGTAGAAAGAAAACTAAGTTATCTATTATCAAAACTTGAGGTAGACACGACATAGAGAAGGTGTTTCTCTTCCTCTGTTTTTATTTTCTCGTAGTAGGCAATTATTTGTAATTAGCTGAGAATACTATCTTGCCGCTCCTGTCATGGTACGGAACTGACGATAACGATATGGAGTTCCGACTCCGGAGCGGCATGCATTTCTATTTCAAACGCGATATTCTGACACCCAGATTGTCTTCAAAAGAGGCGTTATGAGGCAATAACGACCCATTAAGAGCGGAAAGTCGTACGTAATTCCTCGAGGAGTTGTTTTTGCTTTTTGTTTAATTTCTTTGGAATTTCTACAACGATGCGCACATAGTGATTGCCTTGTCTTGATCTCCCATGTTCTTTTACCTTAATGCCTTTTTTCTTCAGCGTAATGACCGTCCCGGGTTGTGTTCCGGCCGCAATTTTGACTCTTTCTTCCCCCCAAATTGTTTTAACTTTAATTTCTCCTCCGAGTATTGCAGTTACTACGTCGATTTTTTCCTCTGTCAGAATATCCAAGCCGTCTCTTTGGAATTTTGGATGAGACTCAACACCAATATGAAGATATAGATCTCCAGGTGGTCCGCCTAGTTCCCCTGGTTTTCCTCTTTCAGGAATGTGCAAAATGTTTCCCGTTTCGATTCCGGCTGGAATTTTCACATCAATAATTTGACGCTTTGTTACATAGCTACTACCGTTACATTCGCTACAGGGGGAAGAAATACTGTAACCCTTCCCGTTACATTGAGGGCAAGTAGATTCTGAAATGATCTGGGCAAACCCTTGAGTGCGAACTGTTCGAACCACCCCAGACCCTCGACAGGTTTGGCAAGGCTTGATGGAATCTGGGTCTTTAGCACCCGTACCATTGCAATGGTCACACCTCTGTCGATAGGGAACTTTGATTTTCTTGTCAGTTCCAAAGACAGCTTCTTCAAATGTTAAACGAAGATCCATATGAACATCTTCACCACGTCGAGGACGAGGACGGCGAGCCCTTTGTTGTGATCTGCCTCCGCCGAAAATCGTGTCGAAAATGCTTCCCCCGAAAAAATCGAATATATCTTCAAAGTTGATACCAACACCAGTTCCTCCTTGTTTCGCCGCAGCACTAGGGTCAACTCCGGCATGCCCGAATCGATCGTATAGGCTTCTTTTTTCGGGATCCGATAAGACTTGATAGGCCTCATTAATTAATTTGAATTTTTCTTCAGCGTCGGGATCTTTGTTCCGGTCAGGATGATATTTTAGGGCGAGCTTTCTGAATGCTTTTCGAATCTGCTCGGGAGTTGCAGTTCTTGGGACTTCTAAGACCTCATAGTAGTCAGGTTTCTCCATGATCCTCATCCTCGATAAAAGAAAGGGGCTTTAAGAATACCCCTTTTCACACCAACAAAGAAAATTATTCTTCGTCAATTACTTCGTAATCAGCTGCAACACTTTCGGTTTTTGGTTCTGAAGATGTTGTTTCAGCGTACTGTTGTGCGCCAGATGCATCAGCTGGTGGGACACCGCCTGTTGCTTGGTAAATCCGTTGAGTTATGGCAAAGACGGCTTTTTGCAAGGTATCCATATCAGATTTGATGGCATTGATGTCTTCGGATTTGACGCTTTCTTCCAGCTTCTTGATTTTTCCTTCTACTTCTGTTTTCTCAGATTCTGTCAATTTGTCTCCGAGTTCTTCAAGAGTGCGGCGTGTAGTATGGATTAAAGTTTCAGCTTGGTTAATTGTTTCTACTTTTTCTTTGAGTTTCTTGTCTTGCTCAGCAAATTGCTCTGCTTCTTGAACCATACGTTGGATGTCTTCCTCACTCAGGTTCGTGGTTCCCTTAACTACGATCTTCTGTTCTTTACCGGTCGCTAGATCCTTGGCTGATACATGAACAATACCGTTTGAGTCAATGTCAAATGTTACCTCAATCTGGGGTACTCCTCTGGGAGCGGGAGGAATGCCTGTTAGATAGAAGCGGCCAAGAGAAATGTTGTCTTTGGCCATTGCTCGTTCTCCTTGAAGGACATGAATTTCAACTTGGGTCTGGTTGTCGGC
>JAJRWK010000054.1 GCA_024276795.1 archaeon
AAGTGTTGAAGCTTACAAGGATTACATCTCCTCTGAAACCCAGTCCTTAACGTTAAACACTGGGATTCCAGACAACTCCTCAGAGTTTGACAAAACTGAATGGGAAGTTGAAGGACATAAGCTAACGATCTTCATCAAACCACTGGATTAGGCAACGGAGTGTAAAACACAATATTCCCCACTGCTCGATTTTTCCCACTTTTTTCCTTGCTTACTTGTTTTTTTTAGCAGACCACCACGAAATTTTGATCTTAGCCGAACCGCAGTGAGGGCAGGCTGCAAGGATCGTAAATGTATCTTCTTTACTTACCTTGGTGAAGGATGAATCGTTAAACGTTTTCTTGCATTTCATACATATGTAGTGATCGGGACGCTTGACGGTATCTCTTCTCAAAATGATCTCCCACCATATACTTCTTCAAAAGAGATTTATATTGTTCGGTGTAGCGTGGAATAGCAGAAAACCCGAAAGATGGTGCAAAACATGACTGTTAACGTATCCGGCTCCTGGGTAAACAAAACCAGACAAACCCTAATAATAAGCATTCTTGCAGATGTGCTCCTAATTGTAATTGCAATGTTTCTTGCTATTACCAATGAATCGCTCATTGACCGTACTGGCTTGCCTTCATTTCTCAAAATTATTTACACAACCGGGATAATCAAAGGCTTCAATGTAACACTAAGCATTATTTTTCTTCTGATTTTCTCCTTCATGTTTTTCTTCACTGTCCTAGCCTACGGGTCCTACACTGAGCTTAGAGACCGAATTCCTTCTTGGGGCGAGATCATTATTCCAGGAATTGTCATCCCGTTGATCGCGCTTTTAATCATGAGCCTAACTGCAGCCGAAGAAGGATTCACATTGGCTGGAAGCGCTTCTTCCTCTAATATTAGTAATTTCACAAGTGCCATGAGATGGACTGTGTTCGGTATCCTAATTCTCATGGAAATCCTTATTTCTTGGTATCTCTACGCAACAGGAGAAGACTAAACAGACTCGGTTCTCCTCTCCTCTTCTTATTCCTGTTTTCTTTCCGCTATTCCAATATTGAAGCACTTTGTAGATCAATAAGCCTTAATTATATTAAGATTAGAAGTCATTTCGAGTGGAAAAAAAAAGATATGGCCTCGTGATGGAGCTAATATCACAACCTCTCAAAAAGACAATGAGATAACGCTGAGGTAGAATGATATGTCATATGTTTCAGGAGAACGCGAGAGAGGAAAAAAGGTACAGCTAGAAGACAAGACCTTGGTAAGACTTTCCAAGAAAGGGAAAAAACTGGAAATTATAGTAAATCCAGAGACTGCTTGGCTGTATAAACATGGAGAAAACATCCCGTTAGAGGAAATAATTGAAGCCCCGATTATTTTTACCAACTTCTCAAAAGGACAAAAGGCTGGTGCCTTAGATTTAGAATCAATGCTAGGCATCAGTGAAGAGGAAGAAGCGATCAAGAAGATTCTCGACGAAGGAGAGCTATTATTGACTCAAGAGCAAAGGAAGGAATTCTTGAAAGAAAAAAGAGAAGAAATCATTGATTTTCTTCATATGCACTGCGTTAATCCCAAGACAGGGATGCCTCATCCAAAGAAACGAATTGAACAGGCCATTGACCAAGCTGGTGTGAATATTGATTTCAAAAAAGACGCTGAAGAGCAAGCGCTTGAGATTCTACCAAAGTTACGTCAAATTCTTCCAATGCGAATGGAAGTTGCTACAGTTCAATTCCGTGTTCCCCCTACATTAGTTGGTCAATTATACGGCCTTATTACAAGCAAAGCCAAAGTTGTCAATGAGGAATGGGGAGATCAAGGTAGCTGGATTGTTACCGTTTCGATGCCAGCTGGAGCTATGGCTGAACTGATGGAGACCGTAGCGGAAAAGACAAAAGGTAAAGTAAACGGGCAGATATTGGAGAGAAAGCAAAAGTAACACCGCTTATGTTCATTTTAAAAAGAGAAGGTGAAATCTAAACATGACAGTATTAGTAAAAGAAAAAGAGCTTGTTGTCCCAGGCCAAATTCTCGCAGAAGGTGGGCACTATAAGGTTGGTGCCAATGTGATAAAAGATGGAGAATATTATCGATCCGTAGTGCTGGGAATTTACACTGGATCAGGGAATACAATCTCTACACGCCCCTTAACTGGCAAATACTATCCTCACGTCGGTGACTTGGTTATTGGTAAAATCATCGATGTTGGCCTAACAATGTGGCGACTCGATATCGGAAGCCCTTATGAAGGCATTCTATTCGTAAGCAATGCTACAAGAAGGAAATTCGATCCCGTTAGGCACGATGCCCGAAAAATATATGATGTTGGAGATGTCGTTCGCGCAAAAATAATCGCTTTTGACCGAACAAAAGATCCCTCGTTAACCACGCTTGATCGAGGACTTGGAAAGCTGAGTGGTGGAAAAATTATTAGTGTTTCGCCAACCAAGATCAGTCGTATAATTGGTCATCGAGGAAGCATGATCAATATCATCAAGAAATACACTCATACCAACATTCTTGTTGGCCAAAATGGAAGAATTTGGGTAAATGGCCGCGACATCAACGACGAGATGCGAGCCATAGAGGCAATTCGGTTGGTTGAAAAAGAAGCGTTGCGATCTGGCCTAACTGACTATATCGAGGAGTTTTTGAAAGAAGGAAAATAGGAGGACATAGAAATGAGTGAATTTATTAGAGTTGATGGACGCAAAAAGGACGAATTACGTCCCATTGATATTCAAATAGGTGTTTTAGATTCAGCAGACGGATCCGCCCTAGTTCGTATGGGTAAAAACATCATACTTGCCGCCGTTCGCGGCCCAAGAGAATTACATCCTAAGCATCTTGCAATGCCCGACAAGGCCAAGATTCGATGTACGTACCGAATGGCTACTTTTTCAGTACCTGATCGAAAAAGCCCCGCCCCAAGCAGACGAGAAAAAGAAATTTCCAAAGTATTAACTGAGGCGCTGGAGAGTGTTGTTCTTTCTCATCTATATCCTCGATCCGCTATTGACATCTTTATCCAAGTCATTCAAGCTGACGGCGGAACCAGATGTGCAAGCGCTACGGCTGCTTCATTGGCTCTAGCTGATGCCGGAATTCCCATGAGAGACCTTCTAGCCGGTGTCGCTGCGGGTATTTTCAAGGATGAAGTTGTTTTGGATCTATGCGATGAAGAAGATAAAGATGGCACTGGCGATCTTCCAATCGTCTATTCTCCTTCGACCGATGAAATTTCACTTCTCCAACTTGACGGTCAATTTACTCTCGATCAATTCGAAGAAGCGCTTAATCTTGCAATTGATGGTGCAAGAAAAATCTACGACATGGAAAAGCAAGCACTTATCGACCGATACAAGATAGATGTAGAAGAAGAGATTCATGAAGAGGTTTCCGTCGAGGAACAAGAAATAGAAGAATTAATCGAACAAGAACTTGAAGAACCCGAGACCAAGGAAGAGGAAGAAGATTTTGCTGAGAAAATAACCCCGTCCGTTAGTGTAGGGGAAACCACCGAGGAAACCGTTGAAATACCTGTAACCGAGGAAATTGAAGAGACGACCGGAGAAATTATGGAACCTGTGTCTTCACCCACAGAACCAGGAGCACCTGCTGAAGAAGCAAGTGAACCTTCTGAAATAACAGAGGCTCCCGAAACTTTCGGTTTTGAAGCAGTTACATCATCAGTGCAAGAACATGACGCGATTAAAGAATCCGTACAAGAAGGCGAAGAACGTTTGGACGAGCATGACGTCGTCCATGAAGAAACAGAAGAAAGCGATGAAGCTACAGAGGAAGATGTTATCTCGGTAGAAGAATACGAAGACGAAGAAGAAAAATTTGACGAGTGGGAAGACTTAGAAGATGACGAGATCCCGACCCCCGAGACTGAAACAGAAGAAGAACTCGAAGACGAAGAATTTGAGGACACAGACACTTTAGAAATCACTGAGTTAGAGGATCAAGAGGAGATTTAAAATGACGGATCGTACAATCATCGCAGAAATAGAGAAGTCCTATCTAATGTCATTATTGGACAGTGGTAGAAGAGCCGACGGTCGGGACTTTAACGAATTCCGGCCTATTAAGATTGAATTCAACTATGTTCCCAAGGCGGAAGGATCTGCCCTTGTGACTCTTGGTCAAACCAAGGTAATAGCTGGAGTAAAAGCCATCATTGGAACGCCGTTCCCTGACACCCCAAATGATGGGGTAATCCTTGTTGGGGCAGAGCGCTCCCCGATAGCGAGCCCTGATTTTGAAATGGGTCCTCCGGATGCAGAAACTATTGAATTGGCAAGAATTACTGACAGAGTAATTAGAGAATCTAAGTTCATAGATCCAACATCCCTTGTGTTAGTTCCAGGAGAGAAAGTTTGGATGCTATTCGTGGATATCTATGCTTTGGATCACGATGGTAATCTCTATGATGCTGCCGCTCTAGCTGCTATTGCTGCTCTAGCTACTACGAGAATACCGAAAGCTACAGTGTTAGAAGATGGAACTGTTAAATTAGATCCAGAAGAAACCGTTTCCCTTAATTACTCGTTTGTGCCGGTTTCAGTAACCACTGCAAAGATTGGAGAACACCATGTTGTTGACCCTAATCTTAAAGAAGAACGCATTGCTTCCGCTAGACTTACAGTTGGCTATAAAGATGCCAACACCATTGTGTCGATGCAGAAGGGCGAAATCGGTGTATTTAAATCCGCTGAGGTTTTGGACATTGTTAGGAACGGCGCAGCAGTAGCCGAAAAAGTTAGGGCCGAGCTGCAAAAAGCCCTTGATGAGTTCAAATCTGAACGAGGCGAATAAAATGGTTAGAACAAGAACCCGAAAATCAGGCTCCACTGGTCGATTTGGGCCGCGTTATGGTGCTACAATTCGAAAAAGAATTAGAGCAATTGAAAAAACGGCTAAGGCCGATCATAGGTGTCCCCGTTGCCGAAAATACACCCTTAGGAAGGAAAGCCTTGGCATTTGGAAATGCCGCAAATGCGGGCATGCCTTTGCCGGTGGGGCATGGCAACCTATTACCGAAGGTGGAAAAAGAAGTAGCCGAATCACGAAACAACTTGCGGAGCAAGCTCAAGAGAGCTAATCCCCACCGATAAGGGGGAGCTGACGGATTGAGATTTCGGCCACGTTATGCAATCACCACATCCCGTGCTCCTCCAAGAAGAACTCGAAGTTTTTTGACAGATTTCTGCCTTTCTATACCATTTGTTACAAAAATCTCTCGTGGTGGAAAAGGCTATGACGCATTGCTCTATGAATCAAAAAAATTAGGCATTGTGGGGCTTTTTGTAGTATTTTCTAGACAAGGAAATCCCTCTAGAATTGATTATCACGACATCAACGAGGACGTCGAGGCCTTCAAGCAACCACGTTTCAGTTGGATTCTGTCAGGAATAAGCCTTAGCAGAGAACTCGGCAAAAGAGAAAGACCAGCCTTTGCAGAGCTTGTTGCACCGAGACCAAAATGGTTAAAGTCAAATCAACCTGCTGAATATGCTTGGGAAAGTTTTGTTTCCTTGGTAAGCCTATCTGCTAGTAACGGACTCTTTCAATCGGTTAGTTCTGCAAAAGGCATTCTTAATGCCTATCCCTCCAAGAAAGGAAATCTAATTAATTTTTCCTTCAAAACTTATGATACAAACGAAGAGGTTGGCCCACGTATATTCGTAACCAATTTCATGGATTATAGAAAATCTGACCGCTAACTTATATTCTTTCACTTTTAATGAACCCTCTCTCAATTCTAATATCAATTCCTTTCCAATATTCAGTGATGAAGCAAGATCCAATCCAATCACACAATCAAAAACACAAGTCGATAGTAGATCTAGAACGCGCCATCAAGAAATTAGCTCTAGCACTTCATGCTCCGATCTCAATCACTTCCGAAAAATATTCTGTAGTTTCAAAACCCCAAGGCATTTCTTACTTCAAGTTAATTGAAAATCAATTTGTTCCTGTCCCGGGAAAACTTCTCGGAGACGAGGAGAGAATAAATCTCCTTATGGATCTAGGTCGTGAACTTCTAACCATTGCTCGTCGAAATAAACAGTTACAGAATCACAAAAACTAACCTACTGAAAAATACAAAGAATCGAACCTCTCTGCTCAGATCCACCGCTAGGAGAGACAGACTTTTTCAAGCGTCTGGACTGACACAGCAAGCCATCTCAGACTTGATCCTATTGCCGCACGTAATCCTACTAAGTCTCTAGCCTTGATTTCAAGAACAACCTTATTTTTATCTGAAAAGATAGAAGCCTCTGTCCTATCATACCCCAAAACGTTTAGCTCAGGGGAAACCGCGTTACAGACCCTTTTTGCTCGTGTTTCAGAATCCAGCTCTATAGTGATTCTTGCAAAATGCGGTTTTTTGTCTCTTTTTTTTTCTTGATCCATAAGGTTCTCTACTCCAACGTGCATCATTGGCTATTCCCAAGTTCTTCCTGTAACAATCGATCAATTGCATCCCTAATTATTTGGCTGCGATTCTCATAGTATCCTTCTAAAATGAGCTCCTCAATTGCAGCGAACATGTGATTAGGAATTTTGAATGTTACCGGCTTGTCTTTTTCCCATTCCTCACTTTCTGACATTAAAATCCCTCGTCAGTTTCTATGATTCTAACTGCTCTCCATCCTTCTTATGATTTGGGATTTTGAAGATCTCGAATAGAATTTTCATATGTTGAATAATTACGGAGTTACTCGAGGCTAGAACCTTTTGTTTTACGTTCTCTGTTTTTTTCCGAAAAAGTCAATACATATGGCGACCAAGGAGATGTAAGAGGCTGAACTTTGCCAAGAACGGTTGTGTGTTTGAATGAGTGAACGAGAAACAACACTTCGTGATCCTGCATTCATTACTTCCGCTGCTAGTTCTATCCTACTGGTTTTTGTGATTTTAGGATTCATGGTTTCTGAAAAAATCTCTGATATCCGTTTATTTGAAAACACATCAATTCCGTCTCTCACTCCTCCGCCACTTGACGCCACTCTTGTAAAGATCTTGATCTTTATTTTACTAGGTATACTGACCGTTCTTGCAATTCACATCATGCTTGTTCTCCTTCGGTTATCCACTCTTGAAACCAGAGCTCACTAGCTCAAACCCTCTGTTTTCTGTTCTTTTATTTTGTTCCTAAGATTTAAGTAAGGTTGCAATAAGAATTATTTAGGATGCCTGATTCTGATTCTTTTAAACAGAAAAAAAGATATTCTCCCCAAAACCGAAAAGCCGTAACGTTCTGGCTTCGCAGTGATCTAAAGGAACGAGTAGATCAATTCTGTAAAGAACACAACATTAGCATGACTCAGTTTCTTCATCTTGCTACTGAGAGAGCCCTTGACATGGGTCTATACCGACCAGTAGTGCCAGGGGAGCGAGCTCGTCCTTTAAGCGGTGTGAGTGATGAGCTTCAAAGAAAGATTCAGCTCAGAGATGAGCTGATGCAACTCGAAACCCGAGGGGAACGCTTATTGGAGGCTCTAGATCAATTGGATCTGACAAATCTAGAGCTCATCACTACGAGAATAGAAGTGCTTAAGCAAGAAATCAAGAATGAATTGGTAGATGAAACTGCCAAAACACTTGAAACAAACATTCGAAACAGCTTAAGAAGACAGTTACTGAAAGAAATTGACGAATACTGGGTGGATTTGCAAAAGGAATTCAAAGAGGGAATTGCAGAAGAGTTAAGATACAGCATAATGAACGAAGTGGAAAAAAGGTTAGAAAGATTCCACGAAACAATGTCTCAGCTCATTTACCAAGAAATCTCTCAGCTACGGGCAGAACGCTGAGGTCACGGATTCCTCAAATCGGTTACTGGAGTAAATCCTTAATTACTCCTCTTCAAAATGCTCAAACATGAGCGTTCCACCCTCCATTCCACCACAGCAAGAGCAAGAATTAAGAAAGCTCCAAGAATTATACACTCAAGTTCAAGCATTTCGAACTCAGATCAGTCAGCTAGAAGTTGAAATTGCAGAAATCCAAAATGCTTTAGATGAGACAAAAGATCTTCCAGAAAACACCCCCGTCTTTAGATCTGTTGGAAATCTGCTATTCCGTGTTCCTGTCAAATCTACCGTGGAAAAACTGGAAGAAGACCTTGGTAGAAAAAAAGCAATGTTAGAATCCCTCAAAAAACGCGAGGCACAACTCACTAGTCAGATGGAATCTCTACAACAGAAGCTTTCTAAAAGTTTGGGAGCATAGATCACATAACCGGATCAATATGAGACATTCCTTCCAACTTCTTTTTCACGACTTCGTTGACTCGAATTCAAGTTTTGTAGTTTTTCTACATCACAACGCAGACATGGATGCTTTTGCCTCCGCAGTAGGCTTTCAATCGTATGTTAATGCCATGGGAAAATCCGCTTTTATATTTGCAGACAGCCTCAACGAAAATGTCCAAAATGCTATGAAAAACTTGCCAGAGGTCAAAATTCAACAAGATGAAACTATGCTTGCAGAAATCTTATCTAAGAATGAAAGTATAGGTGTCATCTTATTGGATGTTGGAGACTATTCCCAGCTAGGTTTTTTGGAACCATACTTACAGTCGACTCATCACGAGTGTTTAATCATTGATCACCACAATGAGTCATGGAAAGAAGACAGTCATGGTCTTAATGTTTCACATATTTTGGATCCTGCATCGACCTCTACTTCTGAGATAATTTCCACACTCTTGATCTCCAGTAACTACGAAATCCCCCCAAATATTGCAACCCTGCTCTTGGCCGGCATCATCAGCGATTCGCAACGATTTCTCCGAGCTTCTAGTCAAACTTTTGCTGTGGTTCAAGAGTTGCTAGTTGCAGGAGGTGACTATGGGCATGCTATGCTTCTGTGTAAGAAAGAAATTTCTTACTCTGAGAAAATCGCTCGACTTAGATCCATTCAAAGAGCCAAAATCGAGGCTATTAATAACATTGTTCTGGCAACGTCTTTCGTTAGTTCGTTTGAAAGTTCAGCAGCTCGAGCTCTGCTCGTAGCAGGTGCAGACATTGCATTTGTGGCTGCAATCAAAGAAGATGAGATTCGCGGCAGTGCAAGGGTTCGAAACGGATTAGTTGAATTGTTTGACATGCAAAGAATTCTCGAAAAGCTGGGAAACGAATTCCAAGGAAGAGGAGGAGGGCATTCTGGAGCGGCGGGGATCAATATTCCTCATTCCGGAACAAAACAAGAGAAGAGAGAACTGATGTGGCTTCTTATCAAACGATTCCGAGAAATCGTTCAAGAGTTGGCCACGAGCAACAATTTGTCCTAATTCTTGTCATGCACCACCACTGTTTAGAGCTGATCATCTCTTACTGATCTAACTTGGACAAAGGAGCGCTTTGCAAAGAGCTAAATCTATGCAATCGAAGGGATCCTCATGGTTAGATTCTACAAGGGCTTACTGGTCTCAAGTGAACGAAACAGAGAGCGCCAATGCTCAAGTGAGCTTTTCTACGTCCTAACTGAACATCTCTCTATTTCTGGCGAAGAACTATTTGTCCAGCCAACAGGAATTTCGGGATTAATAACCTTCAAGCTAGCCACCTTGGATCCAGTAGATATTTCACTTCGTTTGAGCAGTTTCCTAAAAACGAAAGAAGAAAACTACTTGATTGAAACAAAGCGCGTGGTTCCTATTCAAATCGTTGTAAATACTGACATTGAATTGATTGCCAAAACGGCCTTGGAGCTCTTTGGCAGTAGACAAGGAACATGGAGAATATCTATTCGAAAACGCCATCACACAATTGATCGAGAAGCCCTTATCGATTCAATTGCGTCAAAAATTGATCAACCCGTCGACCTTGAAACATTTGACTGGGATGTTCGCATAGAAATAATCGGCCCAAGAACCGGTATTAGTGTTCTTCCTCCCGGTGCAGATGTTAGGCCGCTGAGTCCAGCTTCCAAACCCTAAGGCAAAATCTGCCGAAAAAATCTTTATTCAGAAATTAGCCACAATGTTGTTTCCTGATCGACTAGTTCCAGTTTGCGATTTTCTGTGCGTCTAATCAACCCAGCTTCGATGAGGTCATCAATTGCTGCACTTAACTCAATAAGAGAACCCGGAACCATTCCTTCTAACTTGGAGATAGATACTGGCGTTTGATTGTAGGCCAAGACTTTTAGAATTAGGTATCGTTTATCTGATGAGGCCATCGATTCGGCGAATTCCAAGAGCGCTTGCCATTGCTCCACCTTTTCTCTGTACTCTGCAATTTCAGATATGAATCGTTCTCTTTCCGCCTCAAACGTTTTGATCCAGGTTTCTAAAACAGATATTGCCATGTCTCGATTCGCAGACCACTCCTCTAACTCTTCCACATATTCTTGTAGGACTTTCTTTTCATGTTCGAGTGTTTCTAACTGATCATGTATTGTATATTCCTCGGTTTTTCGCTCGGATGGGCTAAGACCAGTTTCTATCTTTTCTATATGTCTCTCGACTTCTTTTAATCTTTGAATAAGAGAATCCAGCCCTTTATCAACAACAACCACTGGAACCGCTTGGTCTTTCTTGCTTAACATTTTGTTAAGCAACGCTTGTCTAAGCGTGTGTTGTTTCTCCATAATTTGGTGTAATTGATTCAAGATTGAGATGTAGTCTGCTTGATTTTGCTCGTCTTTAGCATTTTTTTCTTTTTTATCAGATTGTTCAGACCCAGACATATTGACGCATCCTATTGATAATCGGATTCACACTACACGTGATTCCTCTCTCAACTTGTCTTTGACTAGTTAATCAACTGAAATTAATAAACTTTAATGAAAATGCGAACAACTCTCAATTCTTGATTCCATGAACTTTCCTTGTGAACCTTGGCATGGGCAAATTTGACAAGGTTCATATGTAAGTGTGATAACAACAAGTCATGAGGATGACTTCCGCCGGCAAGAAATTTCTGGTTCTCAATTTATCCTTGCTACTGATTTTGTCTATGTTACAGTCATCCGCAAATGCCCAAACTGACAGGCCAGACGTGTATTTCTCTGCTGCTCCCTTGTTGCTTCCTTCTGAAGATCCCGAAGGATTTCCCGAACTTCAAGCTATCGCTATTGTGAGTAGTAACGTCGAGATTATTGCTGAAGTTTTTGTTCTTTTAAGGGCTGAAAACACAAGCTATGTCTTTATGCCCTTGGCAGATATCATGTTTAAATTTTCTAAAGGGAGTAATTTAATTCTTCTCAACATCTCTTATTCAAATCTGCTTTCGACTCGTTTTCAAAACGCAACGAAAATCAGTGTCCGCTTTGGTCTAAACACGGGATTTGACTACATCAACTCAGATTATTCCAATACTGTCGATCTCAGGGATTTAGTGAAAAAAGAACCCCGTCTCACAATCACAAATCAAAGCATAGAACTTATTCGTAACGGTCTTGGGAACATACAGTTCATGAACCTAACCGCTACGGTTACTTCAACCGCTCATCTGTCTGGTGTGTTGATCCCGATGCTTGCTTTTGAGCCGATTACACCATCTTACCTTTTGAAAAGTTACTATTTCTATGCAGGGGGAAGCGGATCATTCCTTCCTTCTCTGCAGATGATTGATCTTTCATCTCCTCAAAATGTCTCCTTTATTTTTAACATGGAGTATATATTCAAATCTTGGAGTGATTTATGGTTCCTCAATCTGAACGAAACACAATATAATATTTCTCTCTATCTGGCATATGCCAGCCAGTATACTTTTCAAAACGAATGGCCTGAGATTGATTATGGGTCATGGAGAAATTATCGTTCTCCCCTGTTTGATTATTATGAAGTCAGTACTTGGAATTTTTCTGAAATCCATTCTATGCTCAACGATTCCCTGGTAAGAATACTCCAAGCAAAGCTCGGTTCTCCCACAATCGTGCTCTATGACGATCAAGCAACTAATCGCACTTATGCATTTGCAAATGTTTCATTGACCGCCAAGGAGCCCGTTTTGGTGGATATTTATACTGCACTTCAATATAAAGTAGAGGGCAGTTCTAATTCTCAGAGTAATTCTTTGAAAAGTATCTATGTTGGCCAAAATGAATCCATAGACTTGCTCGTGCCTTTAACGTTTGCCCCCGATGTTCCCAAAGTTTACGACATATTCTTTGATCTTTGGATCAGTTACTCCGGTTTGAATCCCTTCCACTTACTCGGAGGAGCTTCTCTCGACCCCCTCAATTTCTCACTTCATCTCAACGAAACTACTTCTATTCTATATGCTACAGAAGCTTTTGGTGATTTTTCCAATTTCCAAGCCACAATTGCTCCTATCCTAGATACCGGCTTCAACGTGAGTAGTAGTTGGTTGTATTCGTTTAATCAGCAAGAAGTAGAAATTATCGAATTCCAAATAAATATAACAGAACCGGGGCCTATTCATTTGTTCATCGAAAGGATCTGGAAAGACCAAGATGAAGGGCTCAAATTTGATTATCCTCAAACGGAATATTTCTTCACATCTCTAACTACTGGGCTCAGAACAGTTCGTATTCCGTACTCGAGTTATTATCCCTTTCCATCATATCTGCTTTCACGAATGCCTGGAGTCCAGGAAATGACTATTTATCTTGACAAATCCTATGCTTCTCCTAGCCCTCCTACGGGTGCTCCAGAATTTTCAATAACTAACCAGACCATTGTTCCTCCAACAAATCCTCTCGTGGCCGATAACCTGGAGGTGTTAGGTTTGAATGTTTCTTATAGCTCCGATAATGGGAATCATATACTGTCTGTGAGTTTGGAAATTGAAAATCGCTTGAACTCCAACATCATAGCTCTTTTGCAGCCTCTAATCCTTTCACCTCCCACTCGTTTTGGAGACGAATATCAGTCGCAAATACTACGTGCATTTTCGACGTTTTCAGAATCCAAGGTCTTTTCAATCACTCCTGGAACTAACACCATCCATGTTGACTTCTCAATGGCGACTTTTACATTCTCTGCGAATCCCAATGACAGGCTTAGCTTCAAGCTTGGACTTGAGTTATTGACAAATTTAGGAACCCTATTTCTTTCAACTGTAAACAACTCTCTATTCAGATCCCCACCCTCTGGGACTGTATCACTGGTCAATAACGATAACGATGAGGCAATAGAAGGCGTAGTAATTTCTCTTTCTACACCGATTGCAGTTAATCCCTTTGAGATCAATACCTATGGGCTGATCTTTGGAGATTTTGTTGTTTCTCTTTCCAATGGTTTTGGACTGAGCTCTCTCTCTGAAATAATTTTTCCCTTTCAAACCACATACTACCCTTCTATCAAACTTGCTTACAACGTTAGTTATTTCGTGAAAACCTTTTCACCGTGGAACTCTTTTAACTTCTGGGAAAATCAAATGGTCGTGTCTGTCATGGACTATTCAATTCTCAATTTTACATGGAATAGGGATATTCTCCTAGACATCGGAGACACCTCTCCGTTCTCATCATCTCCAAGCAACGAAAATACTAATCAATCCGGCATAAGACTCGAGCCTCCGAGAGTCAATAAGTTGCAGGCAAGTTCTTACATTGATGTTCCTCTCACTTTCATGGCTTTTACAGTGGGCCTTATGCTCTTGGTTCTCTCAAAGAAAAGAGCAAAACTTCAGCTCTGAATGCATGTTGCATTTATTCATGTTTTGTGTTTGTATCTCCTATGAGCCGACTTTGTCTGTGTTCAAAATCTTTATGTGCTCTCATGCATATTCAGGATCGCTCCCAGTCGCTCAAGCGCAACGAGCGGCTCCCGACTCCTGCTATCCCGTAACTAAAAAGGAGTAGCGGAAATACTTTTGCTTCACCACCTACTTGGTTACACGCGTGTGTGGCTAGTCGCGTTACTGCGCTAAGGTGAAGACGGGCTTCATTCTAGTTCTCTCAATACGTAGCGTGTTTCCGTGCGCATGCACGACATTTCTTTGTTTTGTGTTTAGTTTTCAGTATAAGACCCATGAATGAAAAGGGGGGTTTTGAAAGAAGGAGGTTACCCTCCACAAAAGTGTGCAAGACTAAAGTATCAATTTGAACGAAAACGTTATCTTCTTTTGCTCTGAGATGTTGTTGATTAAGTTGCAAGACTCTTGCTCGGAGGAAACACGCCAAATCTTTGATGCCCTACTCGTCATTGAAAATGGAGGTTTTCCAGACGATCTCCAAATGCCTCAGTTTAGTCAAGCAATTCCTTCACTCCTACGGGCTCATCAACTAACGATTAAAGGAGAGCACTCTTCACTTCTGGATAAGCCAATAAAGAAACCGGATTCTGATTGCCCCGAACAAATGCTCGAATTCATTGTGCATGCTTATGCCTTAATATGGATCCAACTTGATGGTAGTGAAGAACTCGAAAACATGATTGCAGAATTGCTTGCCAGCGATGAGATCGATCTTACTTGCTGGCAACTAGATCTGCTATTCTTGCTTTATCTGCTCCGCCGCAACAAAGGAGTAAAACCAGAGCAGCTTTTGTCTGTCGTCGAGCTTCGTCCAGACGATCACATACCAGAACTGGAAGCACTTCCAGAACCTGCCTACAATCGGTGGGTATGGATACATTCCATTCTGACACTAACAAGCAAATGGTTAAGAAAGGAATCAGAGGTTGGAACAGAAAGTCTGCGTTTTCTCCAAGTTGCTACAGCACAAGGCATGCCTAAATTCTTCATAGGTGTTAGTTCAGTTATTTATATGGAATATGCTTTTTATCAAGGGGATTTTATTCTAGCTTCTGATCTGACTTTAGTTATTGAGCATCAAGTATCAGATCTAGGTTCTAGTTGGAAACAATGGGTGTTGTGGTACCAGCAAATGGCCCAACTACTTAAAGGAAAGGAGCCCCGTGACCCAATGCTCAATTTCGAAAAACTAGTTTTCGCTTGCGATAGAAGCGCGCTAATTGCTTTAAGAACCTATTCATTGCAAGAAATCATGCGATTTAACACTGCGCGTATACAAGAATACTTCCGAATTGCGAGCGGCGAGTGGAAAGAAAAGTTTACTCATCATAGCCCTCTTGTCTTAGCGTATCTGGAAATACTTGATGGGTTTGACCTTGCAAAACGTTCATTCATAGATCAAGCCATTGCTAAACTAACTGATGTCCTTTATTTGTTGCAAGATAGTCAGGATTTCATATCTTACTTTCTCGCTACTGTTCTTGCCGATCTGGCCTTGCTATACTATGCCGATACCACATCTTATCTCTGGCTGAGAAGGGCTCAAGCATTTGTGGAAATGGCGAGAGACGTAACTGAGGGGACCTTCTCACCCCATCTTGCAATAACTGGCTACATACACCATTCTCTCATCGATCTGGCCAGTGGAGACGTCGCATCTAGTCTTATTTGGGCCAAGCGTGCCCGTTCCGTAGTCAAACAATACGGACAAATTGGCTACTTAATTTGGGTTGAACACATCCTAGGTTATATACAAACAATTACAGACACGATTAACCAAGGAATCAAAGTTCTCTTGCGAGGAAGAGATGAAACCATCACATACCCTATTCTGCCTCTTCCTGTTAGGATTGCAAAACCCGAAGATTTCGCCATCATTATGTACACCTTTAGAGAGCAAGGCCCATATCCCTCCTGGGCATCGGACGGAAAGCTAGTCCAAGTAAAAGAGGACGAAATTCTACTCTATCGCTTAGGCACCTATTTTTACGTCATGATCGGTCAAGGGCACAACTACCCTGCCGGATATTTTGGACCTCTCCCAACAACGGATCATCCTGAATATGAGAGTTTTGTCTTATCTGTCATGATCGAAGACCCCGAACAACAAGATCCGAGACTGGAAGGGCGCAATTATGTCTTAATAACCTTTGTTGTCCCCAAAGGAATGCTAGTCTCACCGTTACCCCGGGAACACCTCGAACAAGAATTATCAAGAATGATCATTGAGAACCCAAAA
>JAJRWK010000055.1 GCA_024276795.1 archaeon
ATGAGCTAACTTTGTATGCGTACAACGTTTTCGTGTGCTTTCATTTGTGCCTGGGATTGCTCCCAGGAGCTCAAGCACACCGGGGGGCTCACAATCACTTCGCCCACTGGGCCGTGGCTTAAGTAAGAAAAACTGGAATATTTTTGCTTCACAACCAGCTTGGTTGTAGAGGCGGTTGGCGAACCCCGCATACTACGCCAAGGTGAAGGAGGGCTTTCACCGATTCTCTCAGTACACAACATGTTTTCACGGATTGGCATAACATGCCTCTTCTTAGCATTCGGTCTTCATTATTCAAGCTTGCGAAAAGAGAGGCTTCAAAAGAAAGAGGGCAAACCTCTCACACAAAAATATACAACATTAAATCAACACTTTGCAGTATGTTCAGACGATTTATTCTTGACTTGTTTGTTGATTTTCAATATTGAACATAATATGTTTAAGCTCGCTTTTTATGTAGAGGAATTGCTTGTTTGGCGATATATCGCAATTGTTTTCAATTTCGAATCCTTACTATGACTGATCCTCATGGTGATCGTGAAGAAGATCAATTCAATAGAACTAGTTGTTACAATGGGTGATATTACTGAAGAACGAGTGGATGCTATCGTGAACGCCGCCAATGAAAATCTCAATCATGGAGGAGGTCTTGCAGCTGCCATCGTTCGGAAAGGGGGACACATAATTCAAGAGGAATCAAACAAATTAGGGAGAGTACCAACCGGGCAAGCAAGAGCAACAACAGGAGGAAAACTACATGCCAAGTACGTTATCCACGCTGTTGGCCCGCGATGGATTGGGGGGGACAAAGGAGAAGAAGCTCTGCTAAGAAGTGCTGTGAGATCAGCACTTGAAGAAGCTTCTATACTCAGAGTTCGGAGCATCGCTTTTCCTGCTATAAGTACTGGAATATTTGGTTATCCCGTGGAGCCCGCCGCTCATGCTATTATAAGTGAAATTGTTTCCTACTTAAAGTATAAATCATCAAATTCATCACTTCGCCTTGTGAAAATCGTTCTTTTTGACAAGCCAACTTACGAAGTATTTGAAAAAGTAGCAAATGAGATTCCCTAGTTTTGAATTCTTTCACTAATAATCATTAATGGATTGCTATCAAAAATAGGGGAAAATCTTTTCAAGAGTGCGCATGGACAATAAGTGAACATCCCAAAAGGACGGATGATTTCTTTGAAAGAGCTACCAAATATAAATGAGATTGAGGGATTGATCAAGCAGATTGACAAAGAATATGATATGGATTCACGTCTCAGCCGTTATGCCTCTATGGCACCGGAACTACTTGAACTTGCCAAGAACGAGGGGCTACTTGATCCACAAGACGCCAGTCGCGCTTTATTTATTGCAGATTTTATTGTAACCTCATCAGAAGTTCCTATCGGCGTGGATGACGATGAGAGAAGAAAGTCCGTCATTGCTTCATTTATCACTGGTTTAACCTCTCGATGTGGGTCGAGCGATTCATTGATGCGAGTTTTTTACTTAGCATATAACCTTGCACAGCAGATTCGTAGGAAAGACCTCTTTTTGTCAGGAAGGGGACTTGACCGAGAGACAACTCTTGTTAGGATAATGGACGTACAAGTAGTTCCTTACCTCACCATCTGTAATCAAATTCTTGGTCCTGGAAATACGGGGTGGGAACTAGGTATTTTGGCAGCTGCGTTGAAACGGCGTTTACCTGCTTCCGAAATCGAACGTCTAGGAACCTTGGGAAATGTCAGCAAACTCAGCGATCTTGTTGAACCTATCTGGAAAGTCTTGACGGAATACAGTAATGTTCACAAAGTAGAAATTAATGATAACCCCGTTATTCCAAACATTGATACTACCAGTTCCATACTGGTTCTGGACACCGATGATCGCCTGATTTCCCGATGGAACGTGCCTTTGGAAAACAGAGAATATAAACAAGACCAAAAGGCCATCACTCCGCTTCGAGACTTCTTGAAAGAACACGATAAAAATACCAACCTCATATACCTAAGAGGAAAACTCCTCGGATCAGATCAAGAACGCAACCTCATTCTAATTCGGAACCCCTTCCATCCAAAGAAACCTTTTGTGTTACTACGAACAGAAGCCGATGAGGTAAATGTTTCCGAGATTCTCTCCATCTTGTACTTGAAAGGCGGGGAAAGCAAGGGATGGAAAAATATTGCTCCAGAACTTGAAGAAATCATAATGATCGAAGAACCTGCTTCAGCCCCAACACCGAAAGCAACAAATCAACTCAGCCAAGAAGGAGAGACACTTGTGAAAAAAGTTAAGTCGCTTTTTGGAAGACTCTTGGGCAAAAAAACCAGTGTTTCTACCAAACCAAAAACGCCAAAAAGGCCAAAAACTATGAGGTCGAAAAAAATCAAAACAAAGGATCCTTATATCCCCGATTTTGTTGCAAAAGCCATCGCTGTGGATGCAGTAGGTGATTTGAAGTTATTTGAAATGTTTGACACCTTTAGAGAAAGCCAGTACGTCATAGAAGGCGTAATCGAATCTGATTTTGAACAAGACCGAACCGTTTTCCTTACTTCTCCTGTTCTGGAAAATCCTGAATCAATTGCAGGGATGCTAGATGGTCTTGATGAAGTTATTGAGCATTGCATTAACCACTTCTTTGGTGGCGAGTTCCAGCTATTACCAGAAGAAATTGTGCTTGCTCATGATGAAAGCCTCAAATACATTTTCTGCATGGCTGGGAACGAGACTAGACTCGTGGGAACCATCGGTGCAACATTCCAGAAAGACATAACTGAATGGCAAAACAAGAGAGAAGAATACATTCTTCAGCGCCGCACCCTCCACATGAGAACGGGACAACTCTTGAGCTCACGTAGGCACACACCTCTCGATGAAGCCGTTCAGCGAATCTACGGAGAAGAACTTAGTTCAGAAGTCTTCACCACAGAACTTGATCACGCCGTACTCAAGCTATCTTAAACATAACCTTTTCTCGTACCCTTCTTTCTCTTCTCTCGCTTTCTTAATCTTTACTCTTGCAACGGAAATCCTCTTATTTGACAAATTACCCATCCTTTATTATGAAGAGTGAAGGCAAGGGATTTAGATGCCCAAAAAGGCATAATGCATTTATGCTGTGGGAAAACAAAGACGAACAAGGCGGAAAATTTTTCATTATAGAGTGTATTGACTGCAGAACCAAGGGAAAACTAGCAATTCGGCTAGGTCATGGAAGAGAACTGCCAGTTGAATTGTTCGTTGACTGGGAATATGAAAAAGCCACGTCCATGCAATAGTTTTTCAGACTGAATCTAGTCAATAGGAATTGCCACAATGACGACAGATAACATTTCGATTAAAGCAATTCTCTTTGATTTCGATGGCACACTTTCTGATCTTTACCCCCGTTGGATACGGCCAGTGGGAGAAACCATTATTGAAATCGAGCCATCATTAAACCCCGAGATCCTAAGAGAGCGATTCACTAGTGCTATGCCTCGCCTGGTTAAGGCTGGGAGCGGTTATTCGATGTTTCTAAACATACGTGCAGCTTGGATTATCGGGAGAGAGGCTGGTCTTTCCAGATTTCAAACCATTAAGCTTCTTAGAAGGCTTAGGGAGAAGAAAGAGCAATTTTACACGATTACTCCGTTTGAAGAAACCCATCGGGTTTTGCAGGCTCTACATCATATGGGTTATAGACTCGCGCTAGTCTCGACTGCGAGTAGAAAAACGCTGGAAAAAGCCATCAAAGTGATTCCCGAGTTATGCTTCTTCGATGTCATTGTTTCTCGAGACGACGTTACTAAGACAAAACCAGATCCAGAACCAATGCTGAAAGCCCTAGAAGCCCTAAATGTCAAAAAGGAAGATGCAATTTTTGTGGGAGACATGCCACAAGATGTCGAAGGAGCAAAAAAAGTCGGTTGTAAGTCTGTCCTTATTCTAAGACAATGGGGGGACTTAATCCTAAAGCTATTCACCGACAACAAGCCCAACTTGATTATTGATACCTTGGATTCCTTAGTTGACTTGGGGACTACGGGCTTTACGATTTTTCTACAAGATTCAAACGCTATTCTTTCTGACAAGGAGGAATCTTTTGCCACGGCTGTGGAATAATCACATCATATCCTGCTAAAACATATTCTAACACTCTTCTAATTCGTTTCCAATGACTTCCAAGCCAGTATGTTTTGTTGCAAATGGAGCAATAGTAAACCCAGCTCAAGTATTGCAAACTTTTCTCAGGAATCAAAGAGGTTAGTTCATTTGCATCTCGAATCTGTAGGGGGGTATTACATCCTTGACAAAACGGAGTGCAAAACACGTATGGAATCATTCGCTTTGGTCCAATCACTTCAACTATTCGTCTCAAATCACGTTCAAGACCCTCATTGGGCGCTCTTCTTGGCAAAATCAAGACCTGTTTTCCACGTTTTCTCAGAGCATTCCCTAATTCTTTGCTTCTGGTGATCACTGTTTGCCCCACGTCTATTCTTTCTTGTAACAAGTTTTCTTGGATTAGCTTGGCTGGAAATCCCATGATTCTCAGAAATTTTGCAATATCCCCTAACGACCCATCTAGAACAAATTTTGGAGGGAGGGAGGTATGGTTTTTGTCGTGACTTTGTGCCATTCTCAAGACATATTCTAGAAATCAAACCTTAACCTTTTCATCTCTTTCAATTTCTTCAACATTTTCAACTCTTGCCGAACCAGGAAGGAATCTGATCACATCATTGGTGTTCAACGCTTTAAGTTTGGTCTGATCTTCAGGGTCTAGTTTCTTTGAAAAAATGCCCATGATTTGTTTTGCAACGCTTCCTGGAGGATTATCTCCTGGTGTGATTTCGACATAGATGTTACTTCTGGATTTGATTGCGTCAGGAGGGCCTCCTATGATTTCAACCCATTGATCTTTTACGATAAGCCCTATTCCAGCTCTGAGAGGCAAGTGTCGAATAAAATTCTTCTCACCATAAATCATTACAGCACCTTTTGCGAGAAACTGGCCAGAAGGGGGAGTGAAAGAAACTTGATCTGGAAAAACATAGTAAGCATCAGCTGCCCCTATGCCAGCTTTCCAAGCACTAGAATAAATAATTGCGAATTGAGCTGCTTGTCGAATTGATTCTTCTCCAGCGATTTCTCTTCCATCCTTAAGTACGACTGAAGGTGCTCCGTGGATGTCGGCATGGAAATAAAGATCATTAGAATCAAGATATCTTTTAATGATTCGCTCGTTCGTACTCGCGTCTAACCCACCAATGGCAAGTAGTCCCTCACTTGTGAAGAACCATCTGAATTTTTCATACCACTTCTTTTTTCTTCGGACGAGGAGCTTTGAGTGAATCGCCTTTTCCTCCAGTGCCTCTCCTTTCTGGCGTTCGAGTTCTAATTTCCGCTTTGTTTCATCAATTGCAGCCGCTGCACCAACTGCCTTCTTTTCTGCTCGTTTTGCTTGAGCGTACATTAAGTCTGCTAACTCAGTTATTGTTTTTCGAAAATCGAGGGGAATCTCGTATTTTTCTCCTGCGTCGGTTGTTAGCTCAACAACAACCGTGGCTTCTCTGGGAAGAAGTTTCGAAAAGATTTGAGCAGATTTGTTTCCCTTCTGTTTTGCTTCTTCAAGCTTCTCAATAACTATATCCCACGGGATCTTCTTTTCGGAAGCGGTCTTGATTGCATGAAGTAATTCATTAATATCGTTGAAGTATTGGTAGAGTAAGTCTGCTTTGATCTTTGCTTCTCTAGCTAGGATCTTCTGACTCTCCAAATGCTTTTGTTGTTCCTCTAACCGTTTTTCTAGACCCACTTTTTTGGCGATAACAATTTCTGCTTCTTCTTCGATCTCGTAATCCTCTTCCTGAGATGAGAAAAAATAGTCCAAAGCATCATTAAAGGAATCCACTGGGACTTGATCCAAGTCTTCGTATAATGACATTGGAAACGGCGCGATTTCCAAAATGTCCTCAGGCAAGAATTTGGCTCCAAAATCATAAAATTCATCGGCTATGGTTCCTTCTTCATTGGTTTCTTTTGATTCGTCTGCAAACGGTGAAGGCTTCATGTGTTTATTCTCAGGACCTTGTGTTTCTAACGTAGCTTTGTCTAGGACAAAGACGGGAGAAAAATTATTAGTCTCAAGATCTGACTTAAACTGCTTAACAGTTTGAAGGATACGCTCAAAAGCCTCTGTATCTAGGTCTTTTAATGGCTTATTCTCGATTTTTGCTCTTGCCAAGAGTTCCTTTGACCAAACTGGCCCAATATTAAGAATTCTGCTTAGCAGGATACCCATCTTGCCTTTCTCGTTCTCAAGCCTTTCTTTGATTTCCTCAATACTCATCGTGAGAATGTCTGTCTCCGCTGATGGAGGAGGTGTATACGGTTTTCCCGGATGGATATCTCTATCCCTCATACGTTTGTATGACGTTGATGCGATGATTTTTCCTTCCGGGCTTACGAGAATAAGTGCTCCTCTCGGCATCAATTCAACAATCAAACGATATGATGGTTCAGGACCAATTTCCATCTCAATAACGCGATCCAGTCCCAGTTGCTTAACTCTATTAATTCGCTTGTCTCGCAAATGCTTTCTCAATGTTGTGCAAAAATATGGAGGTGTCTTAGGAACTGGTCTAGCATAATTAGTGAAATGAACTCTTCTTTCGGGTTCTAGCAACAAAAAATGAGAGCCCGGAACACCTGGGATTCTGATCTTCAACAAAAAAATCCGATTCGGTAATTGGTAAATATTCGTGATCCAGGATCCCTCAATTGTTTCCCCTTTTTCAGCAATCAATGCTCTTATGTCGATTCCGCTGAGTCCTGTCTTCATAACACCACTGCTAATTTATCTTACAAAGGGTAGTTTTTCCATTTATCGTTTCAACGAAGAAGATGTTGTTCCAATAGTTTTCATCAAGAATGATGAAACTATCTTTATTGGAATAGACTATTGCAGAGTGGAAAATCAATGCTTGAAGCGTATCTGGCAATATGACATAAGGAAATAGTAGGCAAGTGTCTCCGATTCTTCTTTCAACTGTAAATGATCGAGTTTTACTATCAAAAGTCAAATCATAACCCAATTCATTCACCAACTCACTGACAGACTCCCGCAAAGTGGGATTGTTGAAAACCA
>JAJRWK010000056.1 GCA_024276795.1 archaeon
CAGAACCAGGAATCGGCAGCTGGGACAGCGTCAAGGTCGGCACTTTCGAACCAGAACCAGGAATCGGCAGCTGGGACAGCGTCAAGGTCGGCACTTTCGAACCAGAACCAGGAATCGGCAGCTGGGACTAGAGGTGCATGAAATGCTACAGCCCGAATTATTGAAAAGACAGATCATTGTAATTCCCTTGATTTCAATGCCTCAAACCCCAAGTATCCGTGAATCTAAAGAAACCAGCGAATTCGTCCAAATCAAGAAAGAATTAGTAAATTCCAAGTTCGAAGCGTTGCTTGCTTTGATCTCGTTAGCAAACCAAGGAAAGCTTATTCTCCTTCCTGAATTGATTGAGAACAAGGTTTGCTTCAAAATTCCTGTTGATCTTGATAAAGAATCTCTTAAGGTCATACAGGAATATGTTTCTCGCCTTATTGAGGATCAAGTAGTAATCATAAACCAAAATGCCGCGGTTTTGGGGGCTTAGAAATAGACCAGATATATGTACAGGTGAAGGGATGAGAACGGAGTCTGACAAGAAATTCAAAAGTTTTGGCAAGTATCCCCAAAATTTTTCGTCTACACACGCTCGAATCATGGATCTCTGGGTTTTTCACAAACCTACCCAATTAATTATTTACGAATGGTCGAACGAGCAAGGAAGAGTCACGGATAAGCATTCTCTCTACGCTGTCCTACTTGGAGCAATCAGTACTTATGCAAAACAAGCATTGTCGCATGAAATTCGAGACATTCGATTTAGCGATTTCAGCATTTCAATGTACACTTTCAATGATTTCCTCTATATGGTTCGGTATGAGAGAGGGACCATAGGGATCGACCGTCTTGTGTACAGTTTTGCTGAAATCTTCGAAGGCATGGTTCTAAAGCGAAGAAGGAACCTGATTAACGTCTTGGAATCAAAGCTTACTCAAGAACTAGATGATGTGGTTAAGGATCTGGGTTACACGTTTTGATCTTTCCCCAGATATCCGCACGCTTTTTCACTCTTTTTTCTTTTTTTTCTTTCACTATTCTACTGGCTCAATTTGGATTTCTGACATTTCCTCGTCCCATCTCCACTTTTTCTCCTCCTCATTCCATCTGGGTGATAGACTAAACGGCGCAAATGGTTGTGCTCTTCTTACCCCTGAAACCCAGACTGTACGTTCTTCTGCAGTTCTAGAAAAATATTCGTTCAACATATGAGGAAGTCTCGTTTCTCTGGGGATTGTTATCTCTCCATACATGTGAATAACGTAAGGATCGTGCAAGTCTCTTCCAATTGAAATGTAAGCATTAGGAATATAGTCTAGCAAGAGTTTTATCGCAATCTGCTGGTGGAAAGAGGGGTCTCTGATCCAGAAAGTGTAAAAATAGGGCGTCATTGGTTCAACATCCACATACCATTGTAGGATTTTTGTTTCGAATAATTCATCCCATAAGCGATTTACAGTCCTTCTTGAAACGAAATCCTGCACATATAGGTATGTACTCCAAGGAGTGGGTCTGAAAATTCTCTCTCGGCTTAGTATTGAGGGATTAATGTTTTCAATTAGCCTTAGAATCTCCTGGTCGATGGTTTCCATATGTCTGTCACCGCGGTCTGGGAAGGATTCATAAGGCTCTCGCCAATAGTACAGTGTTGTGTTGGGTTGATAATCAACTAATTGATCGAGAGATTCATCAGGAACAGAGAATAACAACGTGAAGATCTGGTCTTCCCGGACAAACCATCTATCATTCTTTAATTCAAACCATAGCGCATTGGAAACTCTGTATTCATGGTCAACTTTGAAAAAATAGGCTCGTTTGACCATGGGGTTCTGCTTAATAGCTGCACTAAGGTCGTCTTCTCTGCCTTCCGGGACATGCAAGGAGAGATTCAGTGCGTTAGATAGTCGGGGAAAATCGTAAAACGTCTTGACTTGTTCGAGGTAGGGATGTTCGATGCTTATCTTAGGATACTGCCCGTAGTCGATAAACAGGATAACATTGAAGAAGCTCAACCCCATTCTATAGTAGTCCGGCTGAACAAAGAAGTTAAAATCAAATTCTTTCCTAGCTGTCGAGATAGCATTCAGCAAGGTCCCCTCCGTGAAGTCCTTGGGTAGTTTTCCTCGTAGCATCTTGAGGCCTTTGCGAATAGCCGTTTTTGTGGGGAGGTCCGGCGCATCCCAAATTAGCTTGAGCCCCGTTTTTTCGCTTTTGGAAAAATGGATATCCCTTTTGATTATGAATTCTGCTGAAAGCTCAAATAATTGCTTGAAATCTAGTTTTAGATTGAACTCGCTAAGAATCTGCACATTATCCCATAAAACACGAACGAAAAGATGTGGGTTTAGATTAAATGAGTACCTTATGGCTTCCTTTTCCTGTTCAAATGTTAGTCTTTGAAGCCGTCTGATCGATCTAATGATGGCTCGATATTTTTCATACGGAGTATCGATTCGCTTCCCACCCGTTTCCAACATTTTCTCGTAATCCTTAAGCATTGGCTGTAGGATTTCTTGCACATCTGGAGTAGTATTGTTCGCTATGTCTGACCGGAGCTGGGAAAGGTCAATTGTTCGAACGAACATATTTTTGCTCCAATACATTGTGGAAAATTGCTCAGTCATGTTTTTTAATCTTGTTACCG
>JAJRWK010000057.1 GCA_024276795.1 archaeon
AAGCATCGTCTCCGGATTGGATACGTGAAATTAAATCGGCTAGTTTAGAGTTTAGGACTTGTGATGCCAATTGGGTAACCGATGAGTTCTGTGGGAAGAATTGTTTAATCATTTCCATGAGAAAATCGATCACTTCTTGAGCAGAGCCTCTTAATGCAGTGAATCCCTTTATAGCTAATTCGACATATGGTCGATATTCTCGAATGCCTGGGAATTGTTCTTCAAGGATTTCCAAAGCTAACGAAAGAATGTTAGGGACAGAAGGGTCTTGAATTATGCCCATTACCTTTGGAATATATTTCAAAACATCGGCGATTTTTTGTGCCATGTCGGGACTTAAGCCAAGAAATTCTGCGCCTCCATTCAATAGCAGCTCCAGAATCATGTCCACAATTTTCCCCGCAGCACCCTCAATGCCGGACTTTTCAGGCAATTTTGTAACGGTGAGACCATTGTCCAAGCTAGTCAGTCCCAAACCGTCTCCGATGAACGCCTGAGAAGCCATGGCGTCCTTGATGGGGATCTTCTGGCCTAGTTGCGAGATAAAATTAATTGATCTTGGTTGGGAATTTAGGAGAGAGTTGAAACGAACACTTTCTGCTTCTCTATCAATCTCGCCCAAGGGATTTTGAGGCTGATAACCACGTTCAATAAACTCGTCTAGGTTTTCTGCAAAATATTTTGCAGTAAGAATTCTAAGATCCTGACCACTTCGAATATATTCACCAGTTGGTCCGTACTTCAACAATATTTCGCTTACGGTCCAAACAGCATAGATTGCGAGAAGTCTTGCGTCTGTTAGTTCGGTCTCTTGGTTTGGATAATAAGCATTCTTCAATGCGGGACCAATGGCTTCTATCATTTGACTAGAATTTGGCATTGCTAGCACGTGTCTCGCTTCGGGTAGTTCCGCAAGTACAGAACCCAAATCTATCCACTCAAGCTGGGATGAGCCAATTTTGGGACCAATTATTGAAGTATTGAAAACGTGGATAATAATCCAATAGTCATCTCCTATTTCTTTGATTGGTTCTAAGTTACTCACTCCAATCATTTGAACAGGACGGTAAAATGGAGTGATAAAATTGCTAATTCCTTGTGCTAGCTGTGATATTTGTGGGCTCTGTGAGTCATAGAAGATGCCAATTTTGCGGTCAAAAACAGGGCCTAACGGTATCAGTTCGTTGTTTTCGTTAATACCAACTTTGGCGTCGTCATTACCAGAAATTGCCCAAGCTTGTGAATATAAATTAAAGAACATGAATAGAATGAGTCCAATTACAACTGCTTTTTTTTTCTTAATCAAGCTACATCCTTCCTAAATTTACTATGGGAATAAAAAAGAGGACTGTGAATTCTCGCTCATGAGAGTTTGTACAATATATTGGGCGAATTATGCTCGAAACCTCGGCTTCTTTTCTTTTCAAGGGGGATTTTGATTTCGATAGGATTACCTCATGAGCTGGGGTCATTTAAGTAAGCAAAAAGTGCTTCAAATTTTAATCTCTCAATTAGCTTGAAAAACAAACCAAAAGCCAAAATAGAATCACATCAACTACAATTTCGAGATATTAACATTCGAAAAATGAACGTGTGATTAAGATTTTGTTATTAGGTAAACATTTACCCCCTTTCCTTTTATTTAAAGACAGACTTAATTATTTTCTCAAAGCGAGGGTGTGTTATCGCTCAAGGAGCGGGTAATCAAATGGAAAAAACATAAAACAAATATTTCATTCTTTATGATTAATCAAGCCAAACCCCTATTCCTCAGATCATGCATGAGTATAAGGGCTGATTTTTTAATGTCTATAGAATATTCGAGAAAAAACCGCTCAACGCTAGAAGATTTACTCTCACTAATTATTGAATCCCCAGAAGATTTTGAACTTGGTCAAATGATTGACGCTTCAAATTCTCAAACGGAAGAATCTCTTGGCACTGAGAGAATACATGAAATCATTGACTATGCTAACGAAAGTTCAAAATTAGGAGAATTTGACACTGCACTCAGAAATCTGATCATAGCAAAAAAGATGTTACAAAATAAAGAGTTTGAAAATGTTGAAGAAAGAAAATTGGTAGTAATCCGCTTACTGCACGCTTATGCTGCGATTAAGATGCAAAAAGGCAAACTTGATGAAGCTCAAGACGTTTTCTTACAAATCCTTGAGATAAAGAGAGAAGAAAAAATAAAAGGTCTGTCGATGAGCTCGGTTCTGGTTAATCTGGGGATTATTTCCTGGCACAAAGGAAAATATGAAGATGCTCTCAAATATTACCATCGTGCTCTGAAACGTCTTGATCGGCCGATAAGCAATGAAATGGTGTCTTCTATTTTCAACAATATCGCTATTGTTTACGAACAACAAGGAGAATTAGAAAAAGCGTTGAAGTTTTACCAGAAAAGCTTGGAGCTATTGAAAGCAGAGAATCTTAAATTCCAAGAAGGAGCGATTCTGCAAAACATCGGAAATATCTATAGGTTACAAGGAAAAACAAAGCGTTCATTAAAATATCTCCAGGACGCTCTTGAGATTTTCAAGGAACTCAATCATTTCACGGCGATAGCAACGGTCTATGAAAGCTTAGGCCAGTACTATAGAGCTCGGGGAATGTTGCAGAAGTCTCTAAAATACTTTCAGAAAAGCAAGAATTTATTCGCAGAGAAAAAGAACAAGCCTTTGCTTTCTCATGTGTTATTTCAGATGATCACCCTTGAAATTGAACTCGGGAATAAAGAACATGCCATAAGGTATCTAAAAAGATTGAACTGGTTACTAAGGGAATCGACAAGCCCCTCACTTCAGCTAAAGCAAAAAATAGTCGAGGTATTGTATGATTTTCGTTTTGGAAAACCAGAGCGTCAGGTTGATCATGCCCAAAAACTGATTCGGCTTCTAAATGACAAAGGAATTGACATTGAAACGAAAATATTCATCTTCGCTCATGCGATTGAACGTTTGCTTTTACATTGCGACAGTGAAAAAAATCCAGAGGGATTTAGACAAATTAGTAACCTAGTAGATGACTTCTTGGTTTTTATTTCGTCTAGAGGCTTGGAATTTACTAAGCCCATCGCACTTTATTTTCGAGCGAAGATCTTTTCTATGACAGATCAGACAGAAAAGGCAATTGATCTGCTCTACCAAAGCATAGTCTTAGGGGACAGGATGTCTCAACGAAGAAGCCTAACCTTGGCAAAAAAACTACTACGCCAAATTCATAAGGAATATCAAGGGCAAAAAAAATTTTGGCCG
Source organism: archaeon (assembly GCA_024276795.1). Lineage (GTDB taxonomy): Archaea > Asgardarchaeota > Heimdallarchaeia > Heimdallarchaeales > JAJRWK01 > JAJRWK01. The sequence goes on from JAJRWK010000057.1 coordinate 3,261, forward strand.
ATAAGGATCAGTAACACGATTCACTCCATACCAAGGCTAAACATTCTATTATACTTGTATGAATTTGAAAAAGCAAGTTTTGCCGATCTGAAGAAAGCTGTCGGTCTCACTGCTGGAAATCTTTCAAATCATTTGAGAGTATTAGAAAAAGAAGAGTTGATCAAGAAAAATCAAGGATTTGTCGGTGAAAAACCTACTATGATTCTTGAAATCACGCCTACTGGAAAAGAAAAGCTCAGAGAATATGCGAGTAGCTTGGAAGATCTGTTAAGAAGGATTCATTAGATAAAACCCAGTATTTCTTATATCAAAAAGAACGGGAGAAAAAACTTATTTTATGATTCTCAGGTCTTCAAATCTGATTTTGAAATGAGAGGAATTCAAGAATTCCTCGGGATCATTGTCAAATTTCTTTTTACATTTTTCTGTGCAAAAGTAGATTATTCGGTCTCTGAAGATTGA
>JAJRWK010000058.1 GCA_024276795.1 archaeon
AGAGATCAAAGACAAGGGCCTTCTAAGCATTGTTCGAGTGAAGCAATGTACAAGGTAATTGCGAGATGAAGAGGGAGAAGGGCAACTATCACGTAATAAATTCTTCGTGTTCTTGGTTGCTCTAGAAGAGGGAGAACATCGCTTATCACCTTCACAAGAATGAAATGAATGAAAATAAGGAGAAACCAGAGAATACCGGCCCAATATGGCCCAAGAAAAGTTCTAATGTCAGCAGGAGTCATGAGTGCTACTTTGAAAGCAAAAAGTAGGGGGATGGCAACTACTGCCCACGCCACATGGTAGCTTGTGATTGGTTTTTCTTCTATTCGCCTATATTCAACCCAGAGAACGACAAATACTACAAGGTAGTGGATGAGAAAACCTTTGTTTAGTAAGAAGAAAACGCCGTATCCGTACAGAATGTAGCGCATGATTTCTTCTTTGGTTCTTGGCTTTTTTATCAAAAGATAGCCAAGGTAGAGTTCGGCAAGAACAAGAACAAGAGCAAGAACGTTAAGCAGACCATAAGCGATGAGTTTCCCAAGTTGTTCGAGACCAATTGCTTTTCCACCAAATAGGAAGAAGTAGAACAACACCGAAGTGATGCTATATCCATTGGGGAGGCGACCTAGGTGAAAAAGTATGGCGTGATTAACCATGCCTTGAAAATTAAGCAGTGCACCAACAGTAAGCACGGGTATGGCAACAACTAGGTTTCCAATGACGAATTGAGCCGCTCTTTTCTGATTCTTCTTGATCAGGGCAATGAACAGAAGAAAGATGAGAATTGCCCCGTGCTGTTTGATGAGAACGGCAATGCTGGTGGCAATTCCTGCCTTGAAGTCTTGGTTTTGTTCAAAGTATCTCCATGCATATATTATGGCAATTGCAGGGAAGACATCAAATTGCCCCTTATAACTTCCTGCATAGAGAATAATGGGGTTGAACAGGAGAAAGAGTTCAACGTAAGTGATTTGAAGCGAAAATCCAGATGATGGTTTCGCACGAGTGCTATTATTAGCAACTCTGAATAGATAGGCCAGCCAAAGTTCCGCAAAAATTATGGGGAGTTTTAAGAAAACACGTTCTAATACAGGAGAAGTAAAGGGTATCAGAAAATAATAAATCGCCATTCCGGGAAGAATTGTGAGAAAAGCTAGTGGAAAATAATTGAAGCGAGACTGGGCGCTGCCTTCATAGTAAATATTCTTGTGGTCAACTAGCAAGTCATAGGCTGTCGCCGTGAATACTTGACCATCCAAGCGGTCAATAAAGATAGCGGCAACGATGAGCTTAACCACTAAGGCCAGAAAATAATAATGCCATCTTTTCAATTCTATCTGCAATGAATCAAGAGAGCCAAACTTGAAAGCCATTGATTACAACCCATGATTCACCTCCTTCTTTCAAATAAGAGGTTATTCTTCACGGATTTAAACACAAAATCAATATAAAGAAGACAGAATTGCTACCAAAAACAGAGAATCAACAGGAATAATAGAAAAAGAGTCGCGTTAGTCTTTGTTTTTTCTTTTCCTAATCGGTAGAACAAGAGTGAAGAAGGATAGATAGAGCAGAAAAATAGGTAAGGAAACAAAGCCTTCGGAAACAATGAATTCTTTTTGTTGGAGCTCAGAAAGGGAACCAAGCAAGAAGAGAGAAAAAACAGCATAATATGTTGTTTCGATTGTTGGCACAGGTCCTCCTTCTTCGAAAAAACCACCTGTAGAATCTTGGTGATCCAAGATATACTTAACCAGATCTGCCTTGTCCTCTAGCTGGTCAAACTTATATCCTAAATTGTCTAGGAGCCCGAGAATCTTGTAGGTTGTAATTATGGAGGGAGCTAACTCGTGAAGAGTTGAAAATCCTTTCTTATCTTTTCGCAGAGAAAGCAGGTATTGAGTCGCTCCATAAACATCAGTTGGTGTTAGGGAAAATATGCTCAGAAAAGTAATTGCTGCTTCTGCATCAAGTAGAGAAGCGTAGGATCCATTATTGAATTGCAGATCAAGTGCTTGCTTAATTAATAACGTGGTGTTAAAATTCCATGCAAATGAGAAGAGGTTCGCCACTTTGATAAAATTCGAAATGCTGAGTAGTTCTGAGCTAGTTATGTTTGTTCTATGAATCAACACTGTTGTGTTTCCAATAGTTTGGTTGTAGTAAATTATTTCAGAAAGGGTCTTGTTAAGATATTCGACGGCTCCCCAGTGAGTCAATATGGAAATATTTGTTTTTAGCCCTAAGAGTCCGTAAAGTGCTTGAATTGTTGTGTTAAAGTCAGATTTTTCACCTTCAACGTTACCAAAGCCCCCATCTGAGTTTTGATGTGCTTGGAAAAAGTAGTACAGATCCGCGTTGTCTGGAAGTTTATAGTCAATAAATGGTGCAAGTTGGATGACACGTGCCGTGGGAATAACGGCAGCAGTCTTGTTTTGTACTGAGTTCTTGTATCCGAGTTCTTGTTTGGTCTTGTCCAGAAAAGCATGAATTGCATCTTGCTTGGTTCTCGCAATTCCAGGGGTGGAAAAAACAGAGAAAAGCAATAACGCGAACAAGAAAGTGAGAGCCAGTTTTTTGGGTGTAACGAGCATGGTGTTCACCTACGGTATCTCCTTTTGCTTGAGAGCAAGTGTTGAAGCAAGGAGGAAGAAAAGAGGAATGCAGATCAAAACGATGAGGAACGTATACCATTTCCATGTATAGGTTGCTAATTCCAAGTTGAAAAATGCTGGTTTTAATGCCCCGATAGCGTAGTACACGATGTTTGTTTTTTCAATTGCCTTAGGGGATAATCCAAGCAATAACCCGATGAATGGTCCGCCGATCACTGCAACAAAAGATAACAGTGCTGATTGGAGTGTTTTTGAAGTGATTACTGAAAAGAACAGACTTAAGCTGACAAGACCGGCGACAACGAGGAAAGCGATGAAAATAAAATAGAGTACTTCATCAACTGTGTTATACAAGGCATTTTTGGAAGCTCCGAACGTTGTCGCTTGGAGGTAAAACGTGCTTACGAGAATTACATTGATAACGGAGCCAAAAGCAAGAACTGTGCCGAGAAACTTCCCTATTATTATTTCAGCAACTGTGATCGGTTTTCCATAAAGAGCATGCAAGGTATCCCTTTCTACTTCCCCACTAACGAGATCCGCACTTAGAACAAGAATTACTAACAAGCCCAGAGTACTGAACCAATAGGTTTCCAGACGTTCTTGTATCAATTGTTGTGCTTTGAACATGGCGAAAGCGTCGTTTTTCTCCAAAATCAATTGATTCGATAACGTAAATGCATCAACAATTAAGGAAAACGCAAAGTACAGAACAGCTAGCATGAATTTTCGGGATGTAACCATGTTCCTCAAGGTTTCAATTGAGATAACTAGTGCTCTCCCGGAAATTCCCACAGCCCTAAAAGTACTTGAGACCATGGCTTTCTTTTCAGCGCTTAATGGAAAAACACCGATTATTGTGGTCATACTTCTTCCCTCCCTTTTTGACCGATAACGTCTATGAACACAGTTTCGAGCGGGTCTCTCAAAGGTCTAAAGGACTGCAAACGTATCTTAGATTCGGTAGCAATACGAGGAATATCATCCCATAGCTCAAATAAGTGGTCGAAATCAACACACAAGTAAACCAAGCCTTCTTCCAAATAAGCTTCTCCTACATAACTTAGATCCCGAACCAGCTGAAGGAATCGCTCTTGGTCATTGGTTTGAACCACGTAGTGATTGTCAAACTTGTTCTTGATCAGGGCTCCCATGTTGCCAGATACTAGTAAATTTCCTTCAGAAATAATAGCAACCCAGTTACATATCCTTTCTATTTCTGGAAGAATATGTGATGAAATCACAATTGTTTTTCCTTCTGCTGCTAGTTGCTCGATAAGTCTCATGACGTAGATTCTGCCGGCGGGATCCAAGTTAGCTGTTGGTTCGTCCAGAATGAGAATTTCTGGTTCATGAAGAATTGTGTTAGCAAAGCCAAGTCGCTGTTTCTGCCCGGCACTCATCTGGCCAATCTTCCTTGCTTCGATCCTACCTAGTCCAACCAGATGCAGCACTTCTCTTGCCCTTTTTCTCGCATCGGATCGGCTCATTCCAGCCAAGCGACCCATGTATGTCAGAAAACGAATGGCGGTCATATCAGGATAATGAGTAGGCCTTTCGGGAAGGTAGCCCAAGGTTTCCATGACCTTGTGTCTTTGTTTCCATGGATTAAGTCCATCAACCTCAACATTACCAAATGTTGGGCGGATTCTACCCGTCATCATCTTAATAGTGGTTGATTTGCCAGCACCGTTTGGTCCTAATAATCCAGATACTTTTCCTTTGGGAATATCCATCGTTAAATGATAAACAACCGTTACTTGGCTGTAACGTTTTGTCAAATCGCGTGTTCGAATGGCTGGCTCAGGCATTAAGAATCATAAAGACAAGAGCAAGTCTGCTATTAAAGACTTAACAAAACGGGAAACCAAAAGAAAGAACAGCTGAAATAATCGACTCCAAAGAACGGAAAGGAGATTAGTAATCTGTTTTCAGATCCAAGCGAGACCGGCCTTTTCGGAAGTATCGAATAATTGCCTTTGAAATGTATGAAATAGCAAAAGCGATTAGCCCAACGAAAGTCAGTAAAGTAAGTGCTGACATAACCAAGGCAAAGCCAGAAAGGGGAAGCTGAGGCCCACAACTGTCTTTTCCGGGCTTGTCAATGACAGTTTGGATTTCAATAATGGCAACTTCATTTATGAATCGAATGAAATTGATTTCTAAACCAAGCCCCATATCAGAAACACAAATGAAATACTATGGTAAATCGTAATGCTTTGCCCTTGACTTAGGTTTCCAACTATTTCATACTTGTTAATTTTGACGTCACTACTCGAAATATTGAGAATCCCCTCAGAATCAGTAGGCGAGACATAGATAAAAGTGACCGCTGTCTTGGAATCTTCTCTTAGACTAATTGTTACGTGGAAGATCCCACCTTCTTCCACATCAACAGGGGAATAATAATCAACATTTCGATTGTCGTTCTCTTCAGTAAGTGTCAGTGTATCTGTTACATCATCTGTAGATTGTACAAAAAGAATAAACAGACTAGAAACTAGCAAAGTGAATAAAAATAGTGTAGAAAAAAGCTTTGCAGATGAGATTTTTTTTGAGAAAGATAGAAAGAGCATGTTTGTTCCTCCATTAAGGTGGATTATCGAATTTTCCAATATTGCTGTTGATAGTGTTGATTGCTGTTTGAAGCCAGTTATTCCAATCGCCAAGCGGTTTTTTCATTACGTTATTGGCAGAATTGTCGTGCTCAGCACCAAATCTATGGGACAATTCATGCTGAATGAGGTTATCGAAAACGTTATCGCCCACAACAAATACTACAATAGGCACTCCAATTCCGCCATATTCCACTCCAGCCATGACCCAAGCCCAATTTTTTTCTGAGTAGCCTGCATCACCTCCATGGTTAGCCAAATATGACCTAACGAGTCCAGAAATGCTTAAGATCTCATCATACCCATGATTTGAAGCAACAGTATTAGAAGATATTGTCCAAGAAGGAAGATCTAGCAGGTAGCTATGAGCGGAAAAAGCAGCGGATTTAATTGCGTCGTTATTTCCATCATTAACATAAACATTTCCAATGCCACCGCATAGACTAACGCCATATCTCTTCCAGTCAGTGTAGCCACTTAACCAGTTATGCTGACGCAGATATACATAATAATCAATGCTAAATACTTCCTCAAATTCGGTTGTCCCGTCTGAGACGAATTGAGAAGCAGATCGATGTAAGCGATGATGATTGTTTTTTACGTAACTGTCATATGTTGCGTGCATGAATACTACGTGTTTTGCGGTTGCTTGGGATACGCTAAATTGATCATTAGTCTCTCCACCAGATTCATAATCAGACCAAGTATTTGCTCCATTGTAAATTCGGATGAACTCAAGTTGATAATTGCCTTGACCAAACACATATTTTCCTCCTGCAATCGACCAGCCAAACTTAAATGTGAAATAATACGTGGACCCTGCTGAAAAAGGCCCATTAAAATAATGCCCTTTTGATTCAGTTGTCCAAGAATATGTATGGGAACGTAATCCAACATCATAATAAAAACCACTAACGGTTTCATAGAATTTCACACGGAACCTTATTTGTGGACCATTTCCCTTCGAATAGGTAGAATACAACATTCTAGCATCGGTAATCTCTGCATCAGGCGCATCAATAATCGGACCAGTAGCAAGTGCTAATTCCGCGGTTTCCTTGCTTGGATATAGATTCCCCGTATCTGAATCATCAGGGGAAATCATATTTAAGGCTTGATTCTTTGGCCTGATTGGGATGGTTTGTACGTAAATCCCATTTTTTCCCATGATTGTCCAATTCCAGGTGATTTCCATGAATGCTTGTTCCCAAATTATTTTTTCAGATGAAGGAAGAAAAGGGATTAGAATAGAAAGAACACTGGAACTTCTCCAACCAGAAATCTCCAGACTTCGAATAATCTGATTAGCTCCATAAGATAATGAAACATTGGCAGTTGCCATAAAAATACTGAGGCCTTTATTTTCAATAGTTACTGAGGCATTATAATATTCTTCTTGAACAATTTTCCCCTGTCGGGAAATAATCTGAAAAGAATAAGACCCAACTTGCTCTTGCGGGTTCCATAAGGAAGATTCGAATTCTACATAATTCCCAATTATTGCTAAATTGGGAGCAATAAGCATAGCATTTGCCGGTATTGATACTAACTCAAGGGTCATTATTGTAAGAAATAAGACAGATTCCATTATTTTAGCTTTGAAATCCTTCATATTATGCACCTTCCTAATTTCTCCTGAGTAAGAAGTAAGAGAGAAGTAAGAAATTAATTAGATAAATTATTTTTATTTTTTTTTGTAAATTATTTAAAAATCATTAGATCATTTCAGAATGATGGAACGAGTCCCTCGGAATTTATTATAATGGGGAAAGAATAACCTAGGTTCTTAATTAAATTATATTATTATTGCGGTTGATTGAGACTTTGCCAAAAATAGAGCAACGCTACAAAACGCTATATCAAGTTGTTCAAAGTGTTGCAGAAAGGGAGTAGTTTGTTGATCAATGCATGCCTTGAATTGTTATTATCAAGTGATTCTATTTACACAATTATTATGATAATCCAGAGAAACAACCCGATAAAGAACCATGTGTTCTAACTTGTGATTAAAGAAC
>JAJRWK010000006.1 GCA_024276795.1 archaeon
GCATCCATCCCTCTTGGGAACAACACGACTTTGGTCGGGTCGAATAGCCTGGTCATCCAATCATGGACCAGAGAGTTCGCTGGATTGCTAATCCAGTGCCCGTTTGGGCGCGCGGGTTCGAATCCCGCCCCGGCCACCAATTTGTATACACATCTGTATATACCCGTTTTTCTGCCAAATATACCATGGCTTGAAATCCAAATTTTTGTGATAAACAAAATCATCCTTTGTTTCGGTAAAATCGCCTTTTAAGTTGTAAAAATTAGCACTTTTTCTCAATAACGTTATTCATTTTTTGAAAGTGCTTGATCAATAGTCCATTTCAAACTAAGCAATGCATTGTCTTCTGTCATGACGCTTTTCTTATTTAACTCCAAAAGGCCTTCAATTAAAGAAGAAATATTAACTAAGACCACTCTCACTGTGCCTATTTTCCTTTCTTTTGGACCTTGATGCAAGAAAAATGATAATTCTTTTACTTGTAGCACACTGCTCGTTTGGGGATAAATAATAATTGCTCGAAACGGCTCATCCGGTTTTCCCAAAATACTGCTATAATAAAACACTTGATACAAATCACTCGCATTTACCTTATCCCTTTCGCCTAATCTTTTGTATTTTATTTCAATTGGCAATTTTTTCTCCACACCTTCTTCTGTCATAACGCTGAGAAGGAAATCAACGTGATGAATGAGATATATCGGTTTTTCTTCAATGTAGACTGAATCATTTATGAAATACTGGTAATGGATCTTTACTGATGGCCTGAGACATAAACTGATCTGAGCGCTTTATCAATTAGTAATTCAAACAATCGGAGTGGGGTGTATTGATTATAAGAAAAGAGGGTCCCTTATAATGCCCTTCACGTGAATAAATATTTGCTATTCCAAATTGTTGAATGACCAAAAATGTGAGCTCGTGAATTGTTTCGTAATGGCGATTTAGCCTTGAATACGCTATTAAACCCCTCGTACGGACATATGTGTGCCTACTTTTGTCCGAATTGCTCGCATCCCTCATGACGTACTTTGAAGACTTCCATTTATCACAAAATAGATTTTCGATGATTCCTTTTTGCTTGAGACATCCAAGTGTTTTACCAATCACAGCAACTGAGCGAGGAATCTTTATCGCAAGTATTTTTCCATGTTACACAGGGGATTCCTTCCTTTCTGGTTCTGATTCAAATAATCAGCTATCAACTCGCTTGTGGTCAATTAACCTCGGCAAAATCAGACAAATCACTTGTCCTAATATGACCACTCGCGACTATTTGCCTTCATCCCTTTACTTGCTAATTGTTAATTCTTTTTGAAGAAAACTAGAGACCTCAGACAAGTTTTGTGGAGCTGTTACGGTTCTCCCTACAATCAACGTATTGTTGCTTGTGAAACCGTTTGGAACAATAATCCGCATGCACTTCTTGGTAAGAATTCTAAGAAGCTGGTTTCGAATGAACGTATAGGGATCCAATATTTTGAAACTATGGTCACAAATTCTGCAAGCATTATATGCTATTGATATTCTTTTGTTAATACCCTTAGCTGGGAGATCTTGCTATGCCACCATTTATATTTCTAGGAAATCATCCCTTCTTCAAAGATAAAAAGTGAACTAGAAAAAAATTGTAAAATTGTTTTCTGCTCTGTGATCTTTTCTATGGTGGCTGGTTTTGTAAAAGAACAAACACGTTTTGCGGTTTGTTTATAGGGTCGAGAAATTGAGGGCTTAATATTATTAAAAATAAGATGGAGGTAGAGAAACTAGGAATATTACTTTATTTCATGAAGAGGATTTTCTTTAGTACCCAGAGTACTGCTCCGAGAGAGCTGAGCACACCAAATACTGCCGCAGTTCCTTCAATCACATCCTGGTTGAGTTCTTCTGGATATTGTGATCCCTCAATGTTTTGTTGTTGTAGTAGATCTGTCGGAATGGAAACTGTTGCTTGTCCTGGTGTTGCTTCAACAACATCCGAAGCAACGCTTTTGCCGTAGTCATTGACAGCAACCACGTAGTAGTAATAGGTTACGTTGACCTCTACGTCATAGTCAATGAAGTAAGTGGTGTTCACTTCAGCAACCAATGTGAATTCACTTGTGCTATCGTTTACTGCTCGGTAGACCTCGAAGTAGCTTGCGGGTGAGTAGGGTCCAGTTCCTGGCAACCAAGCAACCGTAACCAAGTCTTCAGCTGCTAAAGCAATAACATCTGTGGGTTTCGCGGGTGGAGTAACTAGTTGTATTGAGACCTCAGGAGAGTAATCGCTTTCTCCCGCGTCATTGACTGCGGTAACAGCGTAATAATAGGTCATTCCTATCTCAATATTTGTGTCGGCAAAGGTGGTGTTTTCAGCGGTTGCGAGTTTGATGTAGACCCCGCCTTTCACGGAAGTCCTATAGACTCGGTAGTAGTTGATCGGGTTGCCTCCGTCTGATTCGGGTTCATTCCAAGTGAGAACCACGCTTCCGTTCTCAAAGACTGCTTTGAGACTGGTGGGTGCACTGGGAGCGCTTGCGGGCGCAATGCTCGCGATGTTTGAAAAGTTGCTTTCACCTACATTATTCACAGCGGTTACCTTGTAGTAGTAAGTGTTTCCAGCGTTGATGTCTGCGTCGAGGTATGTTTTTGAGTAGGTGAAATCGTACAAGAGGAAGTTCTCTTCGTTGTTAACTGAGCGGTACACATTGTAGTACAAGACTGGGAAACCGCCGTTTTCAGCGGGTTTTTCCCATGAAAGCTGGACCTTGTCATTTGACACCTTTGCCGACAGTCCTGATGGGGCGGAGGGGACGGTAGCAGGTGTGATGGTCAGAATGTCAGAGTAGGGGCTTTCGCCAATGACTGAAGTCGCTGTTACAACATATCTGTATGTTGCTCCATTGGTTAGTCCAGTGTCTGTATAACTGGTGGCATTAACGGTGGCAATTGCTGTGAACGAATCATCGTTGGGACCTTTGCGGTAAACGGTGTAATTCATGATTTCGAAACCGCGTCCGTCCGCAGGATCCCATGTCAGCATTACAGTTCCATCATCAAACGTTCCGTTAAGGTTTGTTGGAGCTAAGGGGGCGTTAGCAATTAAGATTCGTTGCTCTTCAGAAAACGCGCTTTCACCATAGGTGTTCACTGCTGTTACAACGTAGTAATAGGTTTCCCCGTTCAAGGCAGTGGGGTCAAAGTAGCCCAGAGCGCTGTCGTTGGAACCGATCAAGGTGTAGGGACCTCCTAGTGTCTGACTCCTGTAGACGTTGTATTGAACGATGGGGAACCCTCCGTCGGTAATTGGAACAGTCCAGTTCAGAGTTGCTGAATTGTCTCCATTAATGATATGGATGTTAAGTGGTGGTGTCGGTTCTCCCACTGGGTTAGCAGATACCTCCGCAGAATATGCACTTTCATTGTACTTGTTCAGGGCAGTTACAACATAGTAGTAGGTGAACCCGTTGATCACGTCAGTGTCTTGATATCCCATTGCTGAAGTGTTGGTGCCAATAAACGTATAGGGTCCTCCTTGACTCTCTGCTCTGTAAATGTTGTAAGCTATTACGGGAATGCCTCCGTCATCTGCAGGATAATTCCATGAAATATCTACTTGGAAAGAACTGGCAGTAGCTGTAACAGACTGGGGTGGGGTGATCTCACCCAGCGGCAAAGTAATTACGACATTTGAGTCCCCGCTTTCGCCTTCAGAATTTACAGCCGTTACCTTGTACTGATAAATCACTCCCGTTACAACCGTGTTATCAACAAAAGAGGTCTGGGTGGTTGTGGCAATTTGGGAGTAAGTTTGTCCACCGTCCTCAGATCTGTAAACAACGTAGTGAGAAATGGCGTATCCTCCATCGCCTGGTGGTGCAACCCAGTCAAGAGAAACTTGAGTTCGCGTTGTTGATGCCACTAAATTTTCTGGCGCTGCTGGTGGTCCATAGAAAACGAAATTCTTGACATCTTCTGCC
>JAJRWK010000059.1 GCA_024276795.1 archaeon
AAATTGTTTCGAAAAATTTCTATTAATCCAGGATTCTGAGTATAGTGTGGTCGATATACCTTCTTTTGATGTTCTTGATCTGAGGCCCAGATCACGAAAAGAAGTTCGTCATTATCCTTCAGTGTTCCTCTGGCAAGCAATGTACGAGTTTTCAAGTTTCTTGCTTCTATGCCCATTTGCCTTAATTTTCTTACAGTATCGACTGCTTCTTTGGCTTCCGCGTTCATTAGGACTCTGACATTGACGCCGTTGCTTCTGGCTCTTTGTAACTCCTCAGATACGTGTTGGTACCATAAGAAGACATTTGTGAGTATCAGTATTTCTTTTTTCGCCGAAAGGATGAGCTTCGTAGTTGTCTGCTCGGCTTGACCCAAGCCAGTGAAGGTTTGCAAAAGATCTTCGGGTGATATCGCAGTGTGATGTTTGAGAAACAAGTCGTTCAAAGAAACAACCAATCCATCAAGTTTTTCTTTGAGTTGCTTAATTTCCCGGTTGAACTCTTCTTTTTTCATTTTGAGGAAATTGGCGAATCCAATTTTTGGATCAATTACTATGAATCTTCGTGGTCTCCCTGGAATTATCTCGACCAATCCTTTTTTCTCTAAGTCCTCCATAGTGTCATATACTCTCGGATAAGGGATTCCTGTGTGTTTGCTGATCTCTTCTGCGGATTGATCCCTTTGCGTGAATAGTGTCAGAAGTGCTTTTGCTTCGTATTTTGTAAGTCCTACCTCGAGCAATTCATGTTGTATTTGAGATAAGTCGACTCTTGAAGGATCTGACTGGCTCATTTCAAGAAAAACTCGGAACACACCTATAACTATGTTTTGAGAAACAATCTTTTTTTTGGAATCTGCTTTTCTGTTTGACTGTCAATTCGTAATTTACTTAAACTTGGAAGCTGAGCAATAATTGATTAAGTTGAGCGGAAAAGAAGAGTTTCCCGAAGTGGATGATCTTGTCTTTGGGACAATTACTAATATCATGCCTCATGGTGTTTACATAGAGCTAGAAGATTTTCCCGGTCTTCAAGCATATTGCCATATTTCTGAAATAAGCGGGACATGGATTCGCAACATTCGAAACTTTGTGCGCGTCGGCCAAAAAGTCGTTGCTCGTGTTATTCGATCCAGTCCTGAAACTGGACAATTAGATGTCAGTATTCGTCGAATACCTCAAGAATTACGGCGAAGAAAAATACAGGAATACAAACGAGAGCGTAATGCAGTGAATCTCCTTCGATTCGCAGCTAAGAAAGAGAATATTGATCCGGATCAGTTCGTTGATGATGTTATTCCCAAACTCAAAGACACTTACGGCACAATTTATCAGCCTTTGGAAGAAAGTCTAACTGAAGGCATAAAGGTTTTTGAAGACGCTGGAATTTCCAAAGAATATTCCGAGTTACTTCACAAGATAGCTCAGGAAAACATCACGATCTCTACGGTGGAAATTTCAGGGATCATGGGTTTGAGATCATATACTCCCGATGGGGTGGAGAGAATTCGGGCAGCGCTCCTAGCTGGAAAAAATGCGGTTGAAGAGAGTCCCGAAGTGCACACTGATATCTACACGATAGGCGCTCCGCGTTACAAAATTCACGTTGAAGCTCGAGACTACCAATTGGCCGAAGAAGTCTTGCAAAAAGCACTGGAAGCGGTAGAAACCTATTGCTCTCAAAATGATGTTGAGTTTGTTTTTGAACGAGAGAAAAAGTGATAGTTAATTTAGCTTGTCTCTTCTTGAGAGAAAATTATGAATGTATAAGGTGGGAAACATGGTAAAGACTTTTTTTGTTTGCAAGCACTGCTGGAGATATACATTCAATTCTAAAACTTGCCCCCAATGTGGAGGCAAGGTTTCCCGCCCATATCCAGCCCGCTTTTCAATTGAGAAAGAATTCAAGTATGCCAAATACAGAATCATGGCGGAACGTGGTCTGCCGTCAAAATAAGAAAATATTCGATGTCAACTCTCACTTGCTCACTTGCGTTCTTATCGGGGAGCTTCCTATTTAATAGAATTCTTCTCCGCAAGTCCTACAGTACTTTTCATGTCCAATGCGAGGAGTAAAGCAGAAACTACATAGCCCCGAATTGTCAGATTTCCAGTCATCTCCTGGCATTTTTGAACTAGGTTGAGCATGTTTCTTTGGGCGTAGAATTCTTTGCAGAAACTTTTCAACGTCATCATCTTTTAGCTTGGATGGGTTTGGACTCGGTGAAGAGATAGATTCTTGTCGCATGCTTTCATTGTTTCTAACCGTGGGCACAACGCCTGTCATTCCGGGCGACGGGCTTCTACTCAAGTCTTCAATATAACCTCTTGCAGTCGCCTGAGCTAACGGTATCTCGGTGTCATGCCGAGTTGATCCTCCATTCTTTGTTGTAGGCATGGTCTTTACTCTCAATAAGGAAAGGAAATGAGCTCGTTGCTGGCAAACAGGGGATAATGGACAAACATTCTTGTCAAGGATTGCGTCTGGTTTAACCAATACTCCGTTGATTAAGATTCCTTCTTCCGTTTGCTGAATGGATAAGCCTATTGCGTGAAGAGCATTTAATAGTTGCTGGGCATCGAACACCTGGGAACCAATAACAATGTTGCCTATAGCATCTGATAAAGACACATCATGGATTTAACAAAGAACCATTAAGAGAAGCGCTAATACTTGGAGAATATGTCAACTCTTCTAAGCCATGCCTGCCATGCCAGGGAAGAAAATATTGTCTTCTTCAATTATGCAGATCCCTTGTTTTTCGAGCATTTTTGCTAATTCAAGCACGTTCTCCTCGGACCAATCAAGTAAAACAGCAATTTGTTTGAGTTCAGTAATACCTCCACTTGCTGCCTTCAATAATTGTTGCACGCTGTTGTCTAATTCTAAAGGCCTAAACAGCACGAAGTCCTTCTTTTCACTTACGGTGATAAAGCCGGGAATTACTCCCGCATTTTCCATTCGAGAAAGCGCGTTGAGGATCTCCTTTTCTTTTATCTTCCAGTTTGGTCTGGTTTCCTTGAAGTGTTCATAGAGCTTCTTGATGGAGATTAGCCCCCCCGCTTGTTTCAGTTCCTCGTTGCCGACCAGCAAGAGTTCTCTTTCCAGCAAAGCCTCAAATTCCTTCTTGCCAAACATTCGCGGTCGCTTGATTTTTCCGGCTGTTCCTACCGCACTCGAGATTCCAGCTTCTCGTCGAGCCTCGGATAACCGCTCAGTTACTACTCGTGAAGACTTAAGAACATCTTTTTCTTTTTCTAATTGTTTGACGCCCTGGACAAGCGTTTTTTTTCTTTCCTCTTTTCCCTTTTCTTCGATCTCTCTGAGCTCTTCCTCAAAAGACTCCAAGGCTTTTTTCCATGCTTCGGTGGGAATGCGTCTGCGGGGGCGTTCTTTCTCACTCATAGTGTCCAATTTAGAATAGATCTTGCGAATAATTAAATGGTTCTTAATGACATAGAATAATCACTCATTTTCCTTCAATAATCCTCTTAACCCCGCACTCAAATCTTTCGTTGTGAATATCGGCATAATCGGTGGTAGCGGCTTTTACAATCTGAGTGAAGAAGAAATTGTTGTTCCAACCCAATTTGGCGATGTCAATGTTACTGTATTGAAAAAAGATCATACACAAATCTTCTTCATTTCCCGACATCAAAAGGGACACAAAGTTCCACCACACAAGATTAACTACCATGCAAACATGCTGGCTTTCTACGAACTAGGAATCGATGCAATTCTGGCTACGAATGCCGTTGGAAGTTTATTCTCAGAAATTCCTCCCGGAACGATTGTAATTCCACACGATGTGCTTGACTTAACGAAGACAAGGCGTTACACTTTCTTTGATGGTCAGTTCAAAATTATGATTGGCAGTGAAGAAAAACAAGGGGTAGTTCACACGGACGTTTCTCAGGTCTTTGATCCCATTTTAAGAGAAAGCCTAATTAAGGTTGCGAAGTCAATAAGCGACTCTGTCGTGCATCGCGGGATACTCGCGGTAATGGAAGGACCAAGATTTGAAACCCCGTCTGAAATTATTGCCTTGCGCCAGTTAGGAGCAACACTCGTAGGCATGACTTCTTCACCTGAAGTATTTCTGGCAAAAGAACTCGAAATTCCCTATGCAACAGTGGCTTTTGTTACGAACTTCGCCGCAGGCTTACAATCTGAAATCACACACGAAGAAGTTGTCGAATTGTTCAACAAAATTAGTAATAACGTGAAAAACTTAGTCATTCGAGCAGCCCTAGATTATGCTTCAAAGAGAATGTAGGTTTCTTCCTTAACTTCTATGTTCAAACGCCTGTTTCTATTTTCTACGCAAGGCAACGATCAAAAGTTCTCATTAGCGTCTTGTTGTTGGCAAGTAACGCTAGTCCAAATGTGAGATTGAGCAAGTGCTGGATCTGGCTCCACGGCAAGTCTCGAAGTAAAAAACTCAGCTCTTCATTCATTTCTAGCTTGTTCAATCTCTTGATAGTTGTTCTTAGTCGTTTCTCGACTTCGATTGCTGTTTTTTCGACGAAATGAGCAGAATTAAGGTTCTTCTTAATTGCTACTTGCGCAAAAATTCTGATTAATTGAGAAAACCGCTCTTTATCTTCCTTGTCCATTCCTTTCAAATGCATGGGCATAAAGTAATACAAGTACGCGCTCCTAGCGTAGAGCACTCTATCTTCTTCTTTCTTCGATGGCTGTCTTTGTCCTGCTACCTTTATTAGACCCAAATTCAGCAGTTTCTTAAGATATTTCATGAACGTCTGATCTGAGATTGGGCTGTTAGAAATCTCAAGATACCTATGTTTTAGTTCTCTTCGTGTCAGTGGGCCGGATCTTAACGCGTGAAAATAGGGTGCTAGGAACGGATCCGTGATAATCCGCCAGATTGCGTGATCTTCTATGACTTCGATAAACTTCGGCTTAAAGGAAATGAAATCGTGAGTTTCGAACATGCACTTATTGGATTTGTAGTGCAGTCAATAAAGATTTTAGTTCATTTTTAGTCATTTCTAATTCATTTCTTTATCCTTTAGATTTCTAAAAAGAAGCTGGATTACTACTAATGGATTTGACAAATTAGGAGAAATCAATGTGTTTTTTTACTCAGAATCACTGGTTGAATCTTTAGGAAAAAGATGTTTTAGAACAAAATGCGATTTACATATAAATTTGGAAATCATATAATCATTAGTGTGGATGGCTATTCTTGGTTTTGCTAAGACAGCATACGATTGGATTATTGACTTAGCGTACCGCATCTACAGTCTAATCACTTATTTTGGAAAAAAACAATTTGAGAAAAAAGCTTTGAATGTATTTATTTCATCAGTAGATGAGAAGTTAGATGAATTCTACTCCGTGGAATGTCTAGATAATAAAATGGGGATCTCTTTAAAGAGTGGTATGGATGATCCTCAAATAATCAAGGGCAAGCTGTTTGTTTATGTGACACCAGAAGAAATAAGGCACCAAGACCTCGCACTTGAAACTAAAGAAAAAGTTGTAGCACTTCGAAGAAGTCAACGTACAAGAACAATTCGACAGCATATGCCAGCGAAGCTAAGAAGAGCTATCGATACAGTTGCAGATCATGAAATTCTTCAGGATTTAGAGGCTTTAAGTGATTCACTGTATGAAGGAGATGAAGAAGAAAGAGATTTGATAAAAAAAGTGGAAGATTTGCATTTTAGTGGAGATTTAAGGCGATTCTTCAAAGAAGTGAAGAACAGATACGCTGGAAGAAGAGTAAGCACAAGAACCATCGAAGATGTATGGGCGCTATTTACTGAATTTCATAAGAAATATCTTCGATCAGAAGGAGGCATAATAAAATACGTTTCATCAAAACAACTCGAATATCTTGTAGCTGGACTTAGAGCATTTTTTATCCCTCACTCTTCAGAACGAGAGTTTCCCAGTAAAATTAAGGAATGGCTCATCTTCTTTTATACTAAGAAACAAAGGTATCATTGCTTATGTGGAATGGCTAGAATCACAGAGATCAAACGAGGGAAATTTGATGATCTATTCAATAGGCATCGTGAAGTCTTGAGAATACATGACCATTCAAGTAATGATTCAAAGAAAATTCATTCCGACTGGGTGAAAGGAATTGGTGGATTCAAAACAAAGAAGAAACCATCCATTGGCAGTCATCTTGATGTTTACCTGATAAAAACCATTCATTTTAGTAAAATTGAAGAAACTACTAGCAAAAGAATAATTAAGGAATTGAGGATCGACTTGTCTCCACTAAGAATCATAACAATTGAGGAAGCAAGGAAAATTAGGCAATATTTGATTCCCCCTCTCCCCTAGATCAAAAACACGCATGGGGTAGAACCTAAAATATTTGGGCAGTTTGTTGTCAGTAAGTAGTAGTTACTGGATAATCTCGGCGATCTCTTTCTGCTCTTTATTCCACAAATATTCCTTTAAGCACCGTGGGTTCTTACATAGAATAACAAGATTTCCATGCTTTTTTTCTTTGTTCTCGTATATCGCCCCTAATGTTTGAAATGTGACAATTTCACCACAGATAATACATTGTAGTTCTTTCTTTTGAAAGCGATCCCATAATTTATTAGCTCTTAAGATTCTTCTGATTTCGTATTTGTTGGCAGGTTCCCAAGGATCTAAATTGATATACCTTACTGCTCCCATAACCAACAGCCCTGAAAGAGCTAGAATTATTAACGAAACAATGGTTAACATTGGATCACCGAATTAATCATAACTAATAGATTATGTTATCTGATCCTTTTTTTTGTTTATTTATATTGATACTGGTCTTTTCTATCCTATGCTTTCTATCTGATATTTAAGAAAAGAATCGTAGTTTTAGAAAAGAATGCATACTAGTCCAGAAGAATCGTTGCTTCTGTCTGCTTCTTGTTGATATTATGCTCCTCATATCTTTTTGGGAATGTTTGATCTGAAAATGGATTTCTATACAGAACAGAACCTATTCTGCTTTGCATAAATTATCTTTGCCACAAACAGCGCCTAAACAAGAATGAATGCAGAAATTTGTCGTTAGGCCAAACTAGGGAAAAAGATTAACACCAGTGCTAATTGGCACATCTGTAAGCTACTTGATTAGTCAGAGAGACTCCATAATCTTATTTCCGAGAATTGAGAAGGATCTTGGTGTCTATATAGGAACACTAGTTTCTCGAACCCCTGTAGCAACTAAAGCTTTTTCCTATATAATCTGACAAGGGTTTCTTACTCACTGTTTTTTGTAGATGTTAGGAATTCAAAAACTTCTTTCCCGTGTTGATTTAGTCCATATCTCGCTCTACGTCCTGTAACTCCTAATGCGAACACTTTGAGTATCTTGTTCTCTTCATCGAGTAGGAAAGTGACTCTATCAGCCATTTCCATCCAGAGAAATTTCTTTCTAACCTCATACTTTTTAGCAATCTCTCCGTTTTGGTCTGAAACTAAGGGATAAGGAAGATGATTTTTCTTTCTGAATTCTTCCAGATCTCTATCGCGATCCATGGACACTCCAATAACTTGAACACCTAGTTGCTGAATATCGGAATAATAGTCCCGAAAAGAACAAGCTTCTTGTGTGCAACCCCGGGTGTTCGCCTTTGGAAAAAAGAATACGATTTTTTTCGTTTGTAATTCGCTGAGTCCTTTTTTCTCCCCATCGATGTCTTCAAATTCGAAATCTGGTGCGATCTGACCTTCTGATAAAGGCATTGCTCTTCTTCTCAGAGAAGGCAATTAAATAATTATGGATTATTGATGATTTTCATAGATTCTAGAAGTAGGTGGCTTCCAGCCATGGCGCAACAAGTGTTGTGCCCATTGAATTGCTTGCTTTACCGAATTTTGTATGGACAAGCCATTGGCAAGCCCAATTGCTAGGCCCGCGTTGAATGTGTCTCCTATCCCTACAAAAGTAGCATACGGTGGAGAAAGTTGGGGGACATTGACATGGATTTTTTCATTCTTCGACCTAATCTCCACGGTCTTACTTGAATGAGTAATAACATAGTCAACCCATTCAATAGTCTCTTGTCTAGAAACATTAGTAAAGAAAATGTCAGATTCTTCTCTGTTTAAAGAGATGATCTTTTTTCCTGGAAGGAGAGAATAATATTCTCTAAACTACGATTTTAATGAATTCCACTGGGTGAAATCTCTCAATGTGGATGGATCAAAGATTGATACCCGTTTGCTATTGTTCTTCACGCTTCCCGCCAGTCTTTCATAGAGTCGTAACGCATGGGGATTTAGACCAAGGTTCAGATACGTATTAACTTCTGAACGTTTGAAAGCTTGCATTGCTTGGTCTGATAATTCATCCGGATGGATTCCGTGTCGTGCATCGTTGATTTGAATCTCTCCCTCCTCTATTTCCAAAGCAACCGTAATGTTCGAGGCATCTTGTACTGCACACACTGAAGCAAAGCTCATGTCGGGTTCTTCTTTTTTCAACATCGCCTCATATATTGAGTCTATTTTTGACCAGTATCTCACGTCGTAACCGTGCAAGAAAAGCGCTCTAGCAAAGTTAAACCCATTTCCGCCTGGAATTATCTGAATGCTTGCCCATGGGTGATGCTGGCCTGGTTTGGGAAGTGCTCGCGCACTAGAACCATCTGCTTCTAGAAGCTTAGCGATGACGTCTAGGAACACTGGATCAAATCCGATCTCAAGCGCTCTACGTGCATTCACATTCCAGATGAAGAAAGGATGGTATAAAACATTTCAATCTACGCTACTTGGTCTCAATTCAATGAGATTAGCTTGTTTGCCTTTGTTACGGATGTTGCCAGATTCAGAAACGCGTTCTTTGCGTATGATTGATTCAATGCCTTGAGAATCTGCGATAAAATCTTTCTAATAGCGTTGCTGAATCAAGCCAAAAAATAAGAATTGCACCCGTTCTCAAACATTATTCATGTAGCCCAAAACTCTGTTCTCGTTCGGAAAAATATGTCGAAATATTTTAGAAGCTATTTCGACGATGAAATCCAATGAGTTCATCTCAAAATCTTGTAGCAAAATTAAAGAGAGTAATTTTTTCTTTTGTGAAAGTCGTCTTTGCACTGTTTCTTGTCCTCGGCTTAACGGGAGTACTTGTCGTTAGGAACTCTCACCCCAATATTTCTGCGTAAATAAACGGAGCACCAATTAGTGAAACCGTCAAGGTTTATCGAGACGGGAGAGGTGTTCCTCACATCATCGCTAAGAACACTGCAGACATGTTTTTCGTTTTAGGCTATATTTACGCCCAGGATCGAGGATGGCAATTAGAGTTCACAAGACGAATAATTACCGGAACTCTATCCGATTTGGCTCCGAGCGGAAGCGCAGGAGCAGAAGCTCGAAACCAATTCTACAAAACAGATGTTTTGCTACGCCAAATTGGGCTTCGGCGTGCTGGAGAGTTCCTCGTGAATCGTCTTTCTCAGATGGAAAAACAATACTTGCAACAGTACGTTAGAGGAATCAACTACTATATAGATTCCAACCCGCATGAACAACCCCTCGAACTTCGCTTGCTTAATTTCTTCACCGCTGACCGATTGAAAATGGGGAAATGGACTCTCGCTGATGCTCTGGCAATCCCTGGATTTATGGCAATGGAGTTATCCTTTGGAGCGACACTGCTCGAAATATTTCGAAGAGATGCAGTTGAGAAACTTGGAGCTAATCTTACTGAGTTCTTATTGCCAATTCTTAACGTTAACGCTCGCTCTTGGTTCCTCAACCTCACTTCTGATGATGTTAGTCGGCCCTCGTATCTTTCATTTGAAGAAAAAAACAATGCTAAAAAGGGCTCGAAACTGGTACCGACACTATTTTCAGAGTTGTTTCCCCTGTCGCCAAGCAAAGGAAGCAACAATTGGGTCATAGGACCTAACAAAACAGAAAGTGGCAAGCCTATCTTGGCTAATGATATGCACTTGAGTCTTACCACACCCGGAATTTGGTACGAAGTTCATCTCTCCTCCCCCGATTTCCATGCATGGGGGTGGGTTCTCCCAGGCATGCCTCTTATTGTTGCTGGACATAATGAATATGTGCAGTGGGGCTTTACCAATAATCGGGCAGACGTTGCTGATCTTTACTACGTGAACCAGACTGAGGACGGGACGCGTTATTATGTCAATGGAGAAACTAAGCCATTCAAGATTATCACTGAGAATGTTAGGCTTTCGAACGGGACCGTCCGCACTTTTGAAATCAAAATTTCTGAGTTTGGCCCATTAATTAAATTAGGAGATGAAGAATTCGCGTTTCAATGGCCTTTGGAATCAGATGACGAACGAAACAACATGTTTCGCGCATTTTGGCAAATGAATAAGGCGACTTCTGCTCAAGAGTTCAAGAACGCGTTGAGATACTTTTCTCTTCCAGGCCAAAACGTGGTCTTTGCAGACGTGCAAGGTAACTATGGCTACCAACTCACTGGCTTGATTCCTATACGAAACAAAGGATATGGCCTAATTCCTTCAGATTCAAGTAGTGGGGAATACTACTGGAAAGGATACATTCCTTTTGAAGAGCTTTACGGAGAGATGAATCCGGAGAAAGGATATTTTGCCACAGCGAACAACAAGGTAGTTCCTGATGACTATCCCTACTACATCGGAGGAAGATATACTCCTGCGTATCGGGCGGAAAGAATCAGCGAACTAATTGAGTCAAAAACGAAGCTAAGTATTCAAGACGTAATGGAAATCCAGCAAGACGTGTACTTCAAACCCACGAAGCAACTTTTGAAATATTTTGACTTAATTGACCCTCAAGAACTAACTGAACAAGCCAAGCAAGTATTCGAGCTTGCCAAGACCTTTGACGGTTATGCCTTTGCAAGCAGTTCCGAAGCTGCTGCTTTTTTTGCTTGGGAAATCTTCTTTGAAAAGGAAGTATTCTATGATGAGCTAGGTGAAGACCTATTCTACGATTTTGTTGCATGGTATTACAAGAAGAATCTTGCGGATTTAGCAGAAACACCTTCTCATCTCCTCTTTGACAAAGTTACAACTCCACAGCGAGAAAACGCTGCAGACTTAGTCGTTGCTTCTCTCGAAGCTGCTACTCAATTCCTCAACGAAAAACTTGGAAATAATCCTCAGCTCTGGAGATGGGGGGCTCTTCATAAAGCATACTTCCCGCATACATTGGGGAGAGCTTTTGGGTTTTTTAATCCCAGTCCCGTGGAATCAAATGGAGCTATGCACACAATAAACGTTGGACATGCCCCCTTATGGGCCGAAATCCGAGGAGAAAAGAAAATGGTCTTTCAGCAAACGATGGGTTCTTCCGAACGGGTGATTGCAGAGGTCTCGCGAGGATTCTCCAAGGTCTTTGTTGTTACACCTCCCGGGCAAATCGGCACAGTACCTAGTTCTCATTACCAAGACCAGCTATTAGCTTGGGCTAGCGGCCGGTACTTTACTACAGTGTTTGATCCTAGGACTGTGGTGGCATCCCTTCCACTGAGTCAGACCTTCACGCCCTGAAATCCCATAATCCCGTCCTCTCCCATGCTCGCTAAGTGATTGGCTTTATTTCTTCATCGGGATCTCTTCTTCTAGTTTTGCTAACCATTCTCTCCATTTGGTTTCTTTGACCTCTTGATGATTCCTAATAGAAGCGAAGACTTCTTCACTTGATTTCTTCAGGGACAAAGCGATCCTTGTAGAAGAGGAAGCTGTTTCATGAGAGAAGAATGTAAGTAAGAGATAAGTCCACTTATCCTTTCTTGGATCACTGGAAAGGGAGTTAGGTACTTTCTTGGTTCGAACATACACAACATATTCTGGGTTTGGAGTGGGCATTGGTCCCCAGAATCCCTCAGCATATAAATCTCCCACCCCAATTAATGCAACTAGAAATGCTCCTTGCCGGTAGATGAAGTCCCTATCATCTATTTTTCCGCTGTCAAATAAGATCTCTGGCCCCACGAAATCTTTGATCGAAAACAGAGCCACATGATCTATTGATCCTTCGTGTTTTGGTATTACTTCGTGGTTACCCCATTCTATTGGAAGGGCAATTTGAAAAATATCTTCCAAAGAAAGATGCACAGGGTCTCCAGAAGGATAATCTAGTGAATTCAAGAGTATCAAGTATCTTTTTTTCAAGGAACTTGGTAACATTTTTGCATACATTTTTGCATTCTTCAGCTCTGTAGTAAACATGTCCTTGTCCCTTGAAAAATATCCTAGCAGTGTGCACAAATAATGAATTTGGGCCAAGAGATGAGCATAGCTACTCTTCAACCCTATTTCTTTTAGTTTGAGGATTCTCTTTTTTGCAACCTCGAGGTGGGCTCGATCTCTAGAAAACTGATACAGTATCAGTGAAACAAAAGCGTGAAGCCTCCATAGAAGTAAGTTCGGATTCTGAATTTTTCCTTCTTCTAGTTCCACACCTTTTCTCAAAAGCTCTGTTGCAAATGTGAAGTTGGCTCTTGACAGCTCGAAAATTGCCTTTCCCGTCAAATACCTGGTACGAACCGCTATGTTGTCGGGAGACTGTACTAGTAACTCTCGAAACTCAGACAAAATAGCTGAAACTTCTTTCATTTCATTCCGAAGCGTAAGTGTTTCAACAAGCAACAATAACGTATCAGCCAAGTGGATGATTTGAACAGAATAATCCTGTTCCAATAGTCTCTTGCTTTCTAGTAAGTGAGTCTTTGCGTCTTCAGTGCGATTCAATATTAGGTTTGCTTCTCCAATATTTTGGTGGATTATCCCTCTCATGATGTTACTTGTCTTCCCCGTATCTGCATAGAGAAGAGCAGTTTCCAGTTCCTTCAATGCTTCTTTGATTTTCCCCTGGTGAAACAAAGACGCTCCCAAATTGTTTGCAAACAAGAAAACATAGAAATCATCGTCAAAAGAATTAATATTTCTCAAGTGGCGAAACATGCTCTCGGCTAAGCTATAATTTCTTTGCAAGAATATGGCATTCGCTAGACGTGTCATCGCATGTATTCTTCTCCACTCGTTTCCTTCAACATCTGCCATTTTCACGGCCAAGCTTGCAGTTTCGAAGGCTTCTTCCACGTTCTCTAGGGCTTGATGGCAGTTAGTGGCAATGATTAAAACTTCTGTTTTCAAGAAGGGAGGAAAATCTTCCCTCTGCAAAAAATTAGGGATCTCGCTAATTACTTTCGAGTAGCTTGACTGGAGAAATTTTTCTCCAAGAATGAAAACCTCCAAAATCTTTTCGACATCTTCCTTGAAAGCTGAGGAAAGAGACGCTTCTCTCAGCTTGGCGATTATTATTTCCAGTTTTTCTCTCTCTCGAAGATCAAGAGCTTTTATGCCTACTTTCAAGCCCATTTTTACAAAGCTTTCCGCTCCTTCGCGAAGTAAAACTCTCTTAGGACTTGTTTCTAGGAAAGCCATGATCTCATCATGAGACGGTGGCTTGGCTAGCGAAGGAGCAAGCATTATTTTAAGATAGTGCATCACTTTTTATGTAATTTCTAGTTGGATATCTCGGTCTATACCGTCATTTTTTTCACACTATGGTTTGTGTTGGGGCGAATCTCGATGTTTATGATATGCGAGTAAGTTCTGAACGTGGAATTTGATGTGACTAAGTCGTTTTTAGGCGTCCGTGTTTATTCTTCTCGGATCGTTTCGTGTGGTTTTAAACTTGTGGCCCATCGGAAACTGACTCCATGGGAAACCAATAAGGATACAAGTCCAAAAACTGCAATAAATAGTTGAGCGCTTCTTGACACATAAAATTTGACGTACAAGATCTGATTAGCAACAGATTGTATCCAGATCCTGTCCGCGACCAATGGGCTTAGCAAGAAGACAGCAAGGATCGTAAACAGCCAAACAATGAGGATTTCCACTAGTGTCTCACTGTACAATTCTCTCTTGTACTTCCCGAAGACTTGAAGCATACCGAATTCAAGGTCGCGTTCTACCAATGAGATGAACTGAGTCGTAAAAACGGTCATGAATGCAACAATCAATCCAAGAAGCACAAGAATGTAAACTACTTGGATTTGTGACTCAACGAAACTTTTCTGCTGTCGGTGGATTACTTCAACGGATAATGCGTACTCGATCCATTCATATTCCGTGTTCAAAAGATTTACTGTTTGCTGAGTCCGAGAACTGTCGCTAAGTTTTATCATTAAAATGTTAAACATTGAGATACCACGCTGGGCATAGGTTTGGTTTGAACCTGGGACAATGAACTTTGAGCTCAAATAGTCTAGATCCGCAATTATGGAGATTGTCTGGAAGCTGTCATTATGAACACCAACAACCGTGAAATTCATCTCCTTGTTGAAAATGGTTAGCATTATCGTCTGACCAATTGAAAAACCATAGACATTCGCAATGTAATTTGAAATCATTATCTCTGAAGTATTTTCTTGGATATTCCGCCCTTTAATTATGGGGGGAATAAATGCTTTAGAATCATGTTGTAAGCCAACTAGGTAAGTGACAAGTTCAGGATGGCCTTTTATATTTCCGAAAAGCTGAAATCTTGGCTCGACGCTTTCAACGTTTTCTATTTGTTGAATACTGTTGAGTTTGGTTTGATTCGCAGCGTCTTCAAAACCTGTATGAGCATAGATTTCAAAATTCACGTTTTGCTCAAAAAATACATCCACTGAAGCTCTTGTGCTGTAGTCTGTATACATTATTGATGCAGAGAAAGTTAATGCTAAAATGAAGCTCATCGTTGTTAAGATCGTTCTCGTTCGACTTCTTAACAAGTTGCGAATACCATACTTGAATGATCGAAGACGAATAAAGGATGACAACATGAAAAGCATTCCAGAGCTCTTGAGCTCAGTTGTTCTTCCTCTCATTGCTTCGTAAGGTGTCAAGGCAAAAATAGGTCTGAGAGCTAGCAACGTGAATGAGATAAGAATAAGATAGCCGGAGAGAAAAGTGAAAACAAGGCTTTCTAATGAAAATCCCGTCTTGTAACTAAATAGTCCCCAAGAATCGGCAAGAGTTGCAGTCATTTTATCTAGGAGCATTTTTCCCCAGTAATATCCAATGACACTCCCAATGAGGTATAGCAGACTTGTTCTATATACGTAACTCATAATGATCTCTTGTTTCCGAATTCCATACGCGTACATTGCTCCAATGATGACTTTCTGGTCCTGGACGTAGCGATGCATAACGACAAAAATAATTGAACCAGCAATTAAGAAAATAAAAATTGTTGAAACTAACATGTATTTTGATGTGATATCCAGTGCATCAGACAAGCTTTGCCTAAAACTCACTCTTCGTGTGAGCCAAGGGAAAGAAATCGGAGGGCTTTTGTTTTGTTCAACGAGCTTTTCAACTTCTGCGTTAACCCTATCGATGACTCTCCGCTCCTCTTCCAGACTTACTTTTCCATCAATATAAATAAGAAAGCTGTTCCGCAGATCAGAATCCAGAGGAAATCCCAAGTATCTGTTTATGCTGAGGGAATTAAAGAAGAAGAGTCCTCTCTGAATAAGGCCGTAAGATGCAAATTCTATAGAACGAATATAGCCCGTTACTTTGAACTTTTGAATACCTACGGGGGTCTGCAATTCCACTTCAGATCCTACTGGAATGCTTTCTTTTTCACCGAATGAAGTCAATAAGGCAACTTCATTTTCTGTTATCGGAGCCCTGCCCTTATCTATTTTCATCAGATTGAGTGCAGGATTATCAAAATCGTCGATAGATACTAGATCTGCTTGAAGCCAGTCCCCCGATGAGATCTTATATTTGTGCACTAACTGAATTCGTGCAAGTTCGGCTGCTACAGGCCTCCCAAGCTCGTCCTCAATCCAATGAGTTATGTTTTCAATGAAGACTTCTGGTAAGTAGCCCGCAAAGATGAAGTTGAAATGAGACAACTTGTATTCTTCTTGCTCTAATTCAATTGTTTCACTTAAGTTTGGGGCCAAGTTTTGAAGGGCAAGAGGAAAAGCAATAATGAATATTACTGCTGTGATAATGACGAGGCTTCTGCCTTTGTGAAAATAAAGATCTCTCGTGGCCGACTTGTATGTTTTTTTCAATCTTTTCTCCCCCCTCAATCATTACTCTCTTCTTTAACGATCATTCCCGATGACAAGTGAATAACGCGATCCCCATATTTTTTCAAGGAAACATCATGGGTAACCATGACAACAGTAGATCCAAATTGCTCGCTCGTGGATCTAATTAATTGCACCATCTCATGTCCCGTCTTCTCGTCTAACTGTCCAGTGGGCTCATCAACGATCAGCAACTTTGGTCTCTTTACTAATGCCCTTGCTAGAGCAACTATTTGCCGTTCACCACCTGAAAGCTGAGAAGGAAAAGAATCAAGCCTATCTCCCAGCCCTACCGCTTCTAAGACCTCCTTGGTTCTCTTTTTCATCTCAGAATTGCTCAAGTCGATTAATTCTGCAGCTAGCTCAACGTTTTCACTTGCGGTCAATGTTGGAATAAGGCTGTAGAACTGAAAGACAAATCCAACATTCTGCCTGCGAAAACGAGTAAGCTCCTTTGGAGACAACTCGTTCAAATGAACTGCATTCCCTTCATTGAGAGTTACTAAGATCGAACCAGAATCAGGCTTATCTATCCCACCAATCATGTTCACTAAAGTAGATTTACCAGATCCTGAAGGTCCCATTACAACAAGAAATTCTCCCTGTTTGAGCTCTAGGGAAACGCCATTTAGGGCTCTAACAATCGTGCTTCCTAGGGAATACGCCTTGTGTAAGTCTTGCACGACCACGACAGATTCATCACTTCCCAAAGACATCGTCATCCCTTCAAAATCATGTGCCGTAATGCTCTTAGAATTTTTAAACCTCTTGAACGCTGTAAACTCAAAATTCCCCCCCCTCAATTCTCAAGAAACAGCACTTACTAAACGATTTTCTGGGCAAACATGAGAAATCCCGTATGAGCAATCATTCGAGTAACAGGCCTAATCGCATTTTTTTTCAACTGGATCGGGCGTTCAATCACTTCGATCGCCTCAATCTTCTCAAAATCCCATTCTAATAGCCCTTCATAAGCTAACTCGACTTGGTTATACGTTGGTACAAAAATAGCAATCGTTCCGCTTGGCTTCAACAACCGCTTGGCTTCACTCAAAGCTCTCCATGGTTCTCCCATATCCAAAATAACAGCGTCAACAGAAGACTCTGGCAGAGGAACAGCCTCATCCAAAATATCATGCAAGTAATGCTTAATGTTTGTTATGCCAAGCATTTCATGATTTCGCCTAGCAGCATTGAAGGCATGCTCCCTGACTTCGAAAGTATG
>JAJRWK010000060.1 GCA_024276795.1 archaeon
GTTCGTTCAACGATTGGATCTAAAATGCTACGGGCCCTAATTCCTTGCAACTTTAGTCCAGCAATGACGTTGTCATAAATAGATATGTTTGGGAAAGGGTTTGGTTTTTGGAAGACCATGCCAATCCGTTGGCGAGCTACAACTGGGTTTATATTGGGGGAATAAACGTCTTGGTTATCAAGAAGGATTTTCCCTTTCACGCGAGCATTCCTTTTCCGCTCGTGTAACCTTTTTATTGTTCTAAGGTGGGTTGATTTTCCACACCTTGAAGGATCACTATTGTGGTCGCATTCTTGTCTCTTATTGCCATGTTAATAGCAAACAAGACTTGTTTCGTGCCGTAAGAAGCATTCAAATGTTCAATGGCCACTTTTGCAGAATCATTCTCCAAGATGCCCGAGGAGATGCTGTTGGTATTCTGCAATTCGGGCTTTGAAGTGATTGTTGTGTCTTGAGACGTGTGTATTCACTTTTCTTATCCTTTGTTTTCCTATGTCTTTCTTAATTTTGGTTCTCATTCATTTTTAGTCTGCTGAGTGGGTTTCCGGGAACATGAGGTGGGTGGTGAAGAGAATATCTAAGTTGAGTAGAATTAGCAACATTGCGGCAATCTATACAAGGCCTTGCCAGTGTTCAAAGGGAGAGATCGCATAATTATAAATCAATACGGAAGTGTTGCCGCTGGGTCAAGAATACTGGATGGGCTCGCTTGACTGGAGAACGCCGTTAACAGCAATGGAGCGGTCTCTCACATGATTCTCGCAACAGCAAGCAAAACCCCTGATGCAATACCTTTTGACGCATTTGTGAGGACGATGGAGATTGTGTTTCGCATCCGGGTTAGGCCAAGAGCGTAACCCACTTCAATATAGATTGGGGAGACAAGAAGAATCATTTCTTCCGTGGTTCTCGCCACCAGCGGAATCATGACGAGACCAAGAGCGATGCCTCCTGCATGCACTGAAAAATGGCTAACACGGGTCACGATAAACGCCAAAACAACAACACCCGTAATAATGGTAGGGATCGAAACCCTGGTGTTTATGACCACTCGAAGAGCGTCAGCAAACGAGTTTTCACCAAACTCTGCCAAATATGTGCCCACAATAACGCCTGCGGGAATGCCAATACTGCCGCCAATTAATGTTGCATATATTGTTCCCGTAATTGCGTGGCGAATCCCCGATATCGTAGAGACAGGTGATCCGCCCTCATTGAGAAGCACGATGAACTTAAACGCTCGAATCCCGTCAAAAAAACTTGAAACAGGATGCTAAATATCGGGATACGCACAAGAATAAAGCAAACAGCCGTAAAGGCCAGCATGAATCGGTCAATGTTAAGCCGCATTTTCCAGTGCCGTGAAAAAGTGTAAGAGTCTTGATCAAAATGTTGCAAGAGTTTTTCGTTAACCATGCTACTGGCCTCCATGGGCCTGCTTTAATCGCTTGACGATGAGAATCCCTATAATATTCCCTATGGACGTAACAACAAATAACACAAGTGCTAATTCAAAGAGAGTCGAGAGATATAACGCTCCCGAACCCTCTGCTCCTCGAAACGGTTCAGTTTCAAGAACCAAACGTGGACAAAATCTATTACATGCTTTCCAGGCAGTTTCGCTCCATTCTTTACGACTTATCTGTTGCAAACCCTTTGAAAATTGAACTACACTCTGTCATAGACTATGAACGAATCATCAAACGACTCGAAGGTATCGCTGACCACTGCAACAACCTAGCTAATATCGCGCTTCGGGTTCTTCAAGAAGATACGAAATCAATGCGCAAAATAAGCGACGTTCTCTTCAACAACGCAGAGCTCGTCAAACAACATTTGCGGGATGCCATGCGAGCGTTCTACATGGGGACATCGTGGTTGCTAGCCAGTTGATTCATCAAACCCATGCCCTTCAAGAACAACTAAGGGAGATTCTCATTGAAAGCCCTAACAAACCGCTACACATCCTTCACTTCCACATGTTTCGTGTCTTAGAAAGAATCACGAGTTATATTGCTGACATTGGAGACGCAACAATTAACGTCCATGTGTAACAAGTCTACACCTCATCTACCTGGCTATCATGGCATGTTTTCTCCTTTCCGCTTTTTTCTTCGTCTCATTGGTAATGTCGCTATTCCAATTGTCAAAAGTATAGCAACGAAACTACTGGAAATAATGCCATCTTGGATCTCGTCCCCTGGTTTACCTATCTCCCACCACTCAAATATGGGTTTGCTCTCAAACACGTAATCATGTATGGCCCATTTCCCATTGTAAGCCCAAGTATCTAACCAGTAAATAATTGGAATGCTTGGCAAGAACTCATATAGCCTCTTCACAATCTTTTGAAAGGTCTCTTGTCTCTCTAATGGCTCTTGTACTTGTGTAGTATAATTATTAAGCAACATTTCGAGGTCTAAATCCCAGTAATTGTAGAAATTATTTCCCACGGGTAGCCACGCCCATGTTTCCCATAACCCCTCTAGATTCCATGCGAGATTCCACGTTCTGTTAGTAAAGAAAATATCATATCCTCCGTTCTTCCATAATGGGACTGGCGTGTGAAGACCAGTTGGTAAACTATACCTTTCCATACTAATATTGAAACTGGTAGTTCTCAAGTCAAGGTTATCTGTAGGCTCTGGATGAACGAGGATTTCTATGCCTATTTTTGGTAGTTCCAGCTCTATTCGAAAAGTCCACTGGTTACGGTATGGGTTGGTGATTGGGGACAGGGGTGTTACGCTCCAGTCTTCAAAATAATCCATTAAATTTCCCACAAAGATTCCCTGCGTGTTTTCACTAACCGTAATATTTTGCCATCCTGCGAGTTCGAAAGCTTGCTTGATGAGTTCTCGCGCTTTTTCCACTGAATACTCTCGGGGAACAACACCTTGGGGCAATATCATTAATGGCAGGGGTGTTTCTAATGGTTGACCGCGTTGTTCTAAGATCTTTTCCACGATCCCTTCTCGGGGGATAATGTAACTCATCGCCTCACGCACTAGTTGCGCTGCTCGCACTCGTTTTTCCTCTGTCATTTTTCCTCCAGATATCTTATCCCAGAACGAATAAACCGTGTAGTTCTCATGAGATGAGCTGTAGTTAAATGTTGCACCCATGAACGCGTCGAGTTGTGCCGTGTGACCCCATACCGGATGGATCTGATTAATTGCTATCTCCTCGGAACGTAAACTCGGCACTGTAATAATGTTTGCTCCTTTTGCATTCTCCAGATCCTTGTCCAAAAGCTGGTAATGTTTGTCTGCTAAGTCAATAGTTCCGTTTTTTAGTCCCTCAATGACTTCCTCTTTACTCTAGACCTTCTTGAAAACAAGCTCATCTATTTCAAGATAAGCTAATTCCGTGCGACTCCAATATTCATTTTTCTCAAGTGTAATTGATGCCGGAGCATCTATTTTCTTGAGTTTAAACGGCCCCGCTCCGATTAAGTACTTGAAAGGTTCCGATTCAAAATCTAACCTGCCACTGTCAATTGCGGGAAGATACACGCTTTGAGGAAAAATTGGTAATAATAACAGTTCCATGTAATATGCTGTTTTTTGCTTAAAATATAGCTCAACTGTGAGGCTGTCCACTGCTCTGGCTTTAACATTAAAAGGTACCAGCATTTCACCCCAAACATCCTTACTACTTCCTTGTTTCCGTGGACCTAACGTTGCTTGGTACTCGATGGAAAAAGCCACATCCTCTGCTGTTAAAGAATCACCATTTGAAAACTTGAGACCTTTTTTCAGCTTGAACGTAACAATCATAGACGTGTTCGAATCGTCTGAGAGTTCTTTCACACTTGGCAACTCTTCTGCTAGAACTGGCTGATACTTTGTATTTCCCGCGTTATTTGGTGTTTCCAAATAATCATAAGTGCTTGCAAAAATTGCGTTCATCCATTGTGTTGTAGCGTAGGACTTGAAGGTGAACAAGTTGAATTCTTCAAACCCAAAAGGCAGTGCATAAACGAATACATCCTTCTCTGCTGCATGATTCGAGGGTGCAAACAAAGTTGCTGTAATTATCATGAACATGAAAACACTAATACCCGTGCGCCCTCTTATGACTGCCTTTGAACGAATCATGTTCTTCACCAGTAACTATGGCTTCTAACAGATGTACTCCGCTGGGGAAAAAATAACTGTTTTGCTGGGATTTGGAATGAACGTGTACCCCTTGTAATTTCTGCACAATTAGAAAATTATCAATGTTATCGTTGTCTATTACAATGCCTTGGCCTTTCTTATTCCCCGTACTTTATTTTCGTTAAGACGCATATTTTTCTCCTCTTCGTGCATGAACTATGAGTTCTTCACGGATTTTGGCAAAATCGACAGTACCGTTGAATACTCAGTTTTTAATATTCCTACTGCGAGAGTAAGTAATGCTACGCTCTTTTTCAATATGGAGGAATTAATGTGAAATTCAGATACATATATGCAAAATTACTTCTAGTTTTTTCGGTTCTTGCTCTTTCTTCAATTATTGGTATTAACACTGCCACAAATAATAACTCCACGGGATTTGTTTCTCAGCCGTTTCTGAAAAACGATTTCCCCGCCGTGTTTGAACCTGCAAAAAGAGAAGAAACATCAACAATCAAGGGCCCGGATGAAGCATTTTCAACAGCACCGCTCGCATCTTCCCTGAAAACATACCAAGAGGCAGCATACAATGCCGGAAAACTCTCTTCCGATTTAAGGGAAAAACTCAGCTCCATACCGCTTTATCTCTGGAAAAGCACGAGTCAAAGAGTGATCATTTCATTTGAAGACCAAGCATCGCTCGAACAGTTTTCACTACTCTCAACCCGGGTTCAAAAACTTGAAGGCATTAACATGGCTATTGCGACCTCTGATCTCGAAAATATCGCTAAACTCGCCTCTTCACCTGGTGTAAAACGGGTTTATCTTGACCAGTATGCCCTATTCATCGATGCAGATTGGGAATCACAATCCGATTCCTTTTTCGAGATTGCCACCTTTCCGTCAGAAGCCCGAATCGGCGCTAGGGATCTTCTAACAATGGGGTATGACGGTTCCGGAGTTACTATCGCTATTGTCGATACGGGGATTGACAAAACCCATCCCGATCTTGATGATCTTGATAACAATCCCGCTACAAATGATCCAAAGGTTATCAAGGAAGCATCATTTGTAGACTTTGATAATGACGGGGTCAATGACACTTCTCCCATGGATCAACATGGACATGGCACTCATGTAGCCGGAATAGCTGCCGGTAACGGGCTGCTCAAAGGTGTAGCACCACAAGCTAGGCTAATGAACGCCCGTGTACTTGACGCATTTGGCGGAGCACAGTTTAGCTGGATCATGAACGGCGTTAACTGGGCCGTAACAAACGGTGCAGATGTTATTTCCATGAGTCTTGGAGGATTCCCGGGGTCCTTAGAACCTCTCCTTGACGATGCAGTAAATGCCGCTTGGGAAAACGGCGTCATGGTCGTGATCGCCGCTGGAAACTCCGGTCCTATTGAAGGAACCGTTAGTAGCCCCGGCCTAGCTTCAAGAGCAATTACTGTTGGGGCCTCCGATCTATATGATGCAGTTACTAGCTTTTCTAGCAGAGGTCCTTCTCCAAACGGCATTGTGGACCCGGACATTGTTGCCCCCGGAGATGGGATCCTCTCCACTGTTCTCTTTGGTCAGTATATGGTTGCCAGCGGGACATCAATGGCCACTCCCGCCGTCGCCGGGGGCCTTGCTCTGCTTTTACAAGCTAAGCCCACCACCCCCATTGACTTCATTCGGGCTTCAATTTTAGCAACCGCAAAAGACCTGGGCATGGATTCATTCAGTCAAGGAGCGGGGATCCTCGATTTGAAAGCAGCTCTCAACTATCTGCAAGCACCAAGCGTCTATGCATACCCCGGATTCACAAGCGACAAACCATTAGTCTTAAGCCCGGGTGAAACGTTTTCCTATCAACTTGATGTTTTCCTCAATGAATCTTTTACTTCCCTTAGCGTTTCTGCCTCTTCAAACCTTGTCTCGGACGTTGTGGTATCAATCACTGACACAATCGCAACAGGCTGGGTTCGGGCAAAAGTTACCATTACCATGCCAAACTCAGATATTACTGGATCGATCGATATCAAGAATGGAACACGCCTTCTATATCAAGTTCCACTCTCTTTGAAAACAGACAACCCTGAAAATGACGCGGAATCTGCAACCGACGCTGGAGAAACATTTGCTGGAGCTCTTTCTCTGACTGATGGCACTAAAATCAACGGATATGTTACTGCTGGAGACTCTGACTTCTACTCCTTTGCCGTTACCAAGAACAACGCTTATCGAATCACTCTGGATGACATGTTCGATGATGCTGATGTTTTCCTTTTTGATGAAAATGGAACGATCATCACGATCAGCACTCGCGGCGGTATTCAGCCCGAAAATATCGAATTCCTCGCAAAAAGCACAGGGGACTACTACTTAAGAATCATTAGCTCGGAGGCAACCCCGTATTCCTTGCTAATAACGGATCTCGGAACCAACGGAGGATCCTCTTCTGTACTCGTCTATAACTCCGCAAGCGGTCAAGCGCAGAATCGAGATTCTGACCCCAAGTATGAAGATCTTGTGTTCTCAATCCAAGTAACCGTGAATGTTCCCGGGCAATATGATTTCCTCTTTACCGTTGCCCAGTACCGGTCAGACTATTTATTTGGAAAATACGTGTTCTATGGGGACTGGCTGACATTCTCACTCGACGCTGGAACGCAAACCGTAGAATTATCCATACCCGGCGAACTTCTCGCTGCCTCAACCTATGGCGGTTCTTATGTGTTAAACGATCTCCTCATCGGAGACCCCTCAACATGGACAGTTGTGGAATATCTCACCAATGTTACCCAAACCCCCTCCTATACCAATACCGACTTCGAAGCGGGAACAACAGTTATCAACTCGATTACATACTCAACACACGACGTTGACCTAAACGGAAACCCTGAATTCTTTACCATAACCCTCGATGTCGACTTCTCGGATCCAGTCAGCGAATCTGCGAATCTCTTCGTTGTCGATGACAGTCAAGTCCTTCTGGTATATAGCGCGACGGTCGATATCTATACAGAAAGTGCTGAGTCTTCATTCTCAATTGCGTTCGTAATACCCGGGCAACTTCTAGAGGAGGTTGACCAAAAAGCGATCATTGCAGGTGTCTTATTACCCGGACTACGCGGACTTGTTCCTCTATTTGACCCCGTAACAAACGTTCCCAATTATGAATCACTCTACACCGTCTCTTTCTCTGATACTCCTGCCGATGTCAAGGGAACTAGTAACATGGACTCAATCGAGTTATCATTAATCATAACAAGTAAACTCCGCGGGTACATGTCATTCTCTTTTCGCTCACTTTACAGTACATCGGATGAAAAAATCGCTATTGACAACGGAGAAAGCTTAGACAACCAAGGCTATGCCCTTAACGTTGGTACCAACTCTCTAAAATTTACAATCGACCTAAGTCTCGCTGCGGCACGCGGCATTCCCGGCCCGTATCTTCTCTTAGGGACAAACCTAGTAATCTTCTATCCCGTTCTCCCGCTCACGGGTATTGACGCCTCGAATTCACCAGAAGGATACTATAACAAGCCCTTTGTAACAACTAATAGTTATGATGACATCAGTACCTACGAAAAACCAGACCTCTACTTAACTGGAGACGTCTTTATTCAAGAATACAACAATGGATCAGACCGAGGGTATGAAATCATTGTTGAAACCTATTCACAAAATCCCTCGACCCCCTATCTCTCAATTGTCGTCTTAGAGCACACTTCTCTTAATCGTCGTGGTTTCTACAATAGATATTCTATGACCACCTCTCTTTCTAGTGGCTTGCAAAACGTTACGTTCCAGATCTCTGGAAAAGAAATTTTCCAAAAACGATTCATTGGGTACTTGGAAATCGGGGCTGTTAATATATACGATACCGCTTACGACTGGGATCCTATTGACTCAATCATCAGGGCTGGCCTGATAAAAAGAGTTGACTACCGAAACTATTACGACATCGTTCCAATATATCTAACCGATTACAGCCTGAATTTTGTCAACTCAGACTCGGATCCCCTCTTAGAAGCCATCACCATAACACTCAATGTAACAGTCAACACGCCTTCCTCCTACGAATTTGTAGTGGGACTGTCTAGTGAATACCCTGCAAGTGTGTCTAAACTTAGTAGTATAAATGCATTGAGCGCTGGGAATTATTCCACAACACTCACATTTGACGCTAAGGACATTGTCCGACAAGGCATAAATGGAATGACTATGATTACCTTCTCCCTAATAAGCAGTGATCTTTACTGGTTTGACGAGGACGATTTGGGATTGATAACCGTAAACAGTTCCGCATTAGATTATTTATTACCGATCTCCTTCTCCGGAAAAGCATTTAGTAACGCCGTAGATGACAACAATGATGGACTTTACGACAAAATTGAACTCTCTGTCCTCGTAAACGTTAGCGAAGCAAGGACATTCACTAGGCTCCGAATCGATGCATTAGCCCGAATAAAGATCACAGATAACACCTTCTTAGATGCCTACGTTGGGTTCCTACAAATTGATCAATTATCTCTACAAAAAGGTCTGCAAAACATCACATTCATTCTAGATTCTACCTCACTCATCGACATAGAGCAAGCTATGATCTGGACGGGGACCAAATACACCACCTTTACTTTAGCAGTCGACTCTTTTAGCGCTCAAGACAACGAGGGAACATTTTATATTACGACCAACGAATTTGACTTTCCCGAGACTTACGATCTCAAAACCTTCGACTTAACCCTTCCCGTTTCCCTTGATGACATTAATTACGAGCTTGTCTACGATCTTACTGGAAATGCAATAGCTATCGACGTAATCATCGAATACTCGGTAAACAAAGTAATTCCCTTCTCTATCGATGTGTTCCTATCCGCTTCTACGGAGGGGAACTTCTATTATTCTGGTGTCTGGGTAGATATCGCCCCTGCAACAACAGGTTCATTCAGTAAAACAATTCAGTTCTCGTTTTTTGAACTGTTTGGATCTACAGAAACCCCCGGCAGCTTTGATCTCTCGATCTCTGCTTCTGCTTATACTAGTAACTCTGACTTCCTTGACTCTCTCTCCCTAACCACAACGATCTCCTCATCTGACCTCACAATCCCTGTCAGTTCCAGCGAGCTAGGAAATGAAATATCCAGCCCTTCTGACAAAAACGACAAGGGGTTCTTCTTGCCCCTTTCATTCAACGTGGTGATAATTACCTTCGCAACCATTACCGCAATTCTGGCTCTGAATCGAAAACGCTCCTAAGTACTCTCCCCTTCCCTTCCTCTTCTAATCCTTTCTTATTCACTTTTTTCCCTCCTAACGGAAAGAAATAAAAAACACAAAAAGCCTATACACTAGCCTCGTGGATATGAATAGAATTCATCTCTGGCTCCTGGTCGCCCAATTTCTTGTTCCTTCTCACCGCTCACCCCCCTCGAATCCAAGAAGGCTTTGAAAAATAAAACACCTTTTTTTGTCCGTTTAGAAAAATGCCTCTCCCTGCCTCCTCCCCAAAAAACACAAAAAA
>JAJRWK010000061.1 GCA_024276795.1 archaeon
CTAATTGGGGTCTGCATGTATCTTCTGATTTCTCCAGAGATTATGGGATTAATAAGTAGTTTGGGTCTGGGGATGGGACTTCAGGTTATTCCTTTGTTTTTCGTTGTCCAAGGTTCTTTCTGGTCTTTTTTCCCTTTTTTTCTACTGACATGCGTGTTTTTCTCTGGTTTTTCTGCCAATCTCTGACCTATGCTTCTGTGGCAAATGATCTCAGGGATAAGTTGCCGTATTGTATTGATGCATGAATTGTGGCGATTCCTTCTTTTTTGCTGGTTGCCCCGATGATTGTTGCTATGGGATCAAAGTGTTCGCTCGTAGGTGCTGCCTTTCTGAATAGTGGTGATTTGTTCTCTGCCTCCAGCAAATCTTCGAATGAGCGGGCTTGCAGTTTTTCATCGACCCATTGGTCAAATTCAACTGCCCAGTGATCTGGTTTGATGTGTTTTTTGTCTGCGCTAAAATTACGCATTGCCAATCTGAGATTATGCACCACACCTCCAGATCCGACAATCATCAGATTTTCTTGGCGGAACTGTGAAAGTACTCGCCCAAGCTTGAACAGTTCTCTTGTATTTCGAGGTATTGGGATGGATAATTGTAGCACGGGAATTGACATTTCTGGATACATGATGGATAGGGGGACCCATGTTCCGTGATCTAGGCCTCGCTCATGGTTGGGCTGTGTTGGAAATCCAGAAACGGTTAGTTTTGTTGCTATTTGTCTTGCTAGTTGGGGGTTTCCCGGTGCTCGATATTGGATGTCATAGAGTTCGCGTGGAAATCCCCAGAAGTCATGGATTGTTTCTGGCTGGGCGCTGGCTGTGATTTGCAGGGGTCTTTGTTGTTCCCAGTGTGCGCTGACTGATAAGATTGCAGACGGCTGATCAATGTTTTTGGCAAATCTTCGCAAGTCTTCTTGATAGTTGCCAGATTCAATTGCTAAGGTTGGTGCTCCGTGACTGATGAAGACGGCGGGGGCGTTCGTTGGCACTATGTGTTTTTTTGAATTGTTTTCTTATAATGCATTGCTTGTTTCCAAGATTGTTCCGCGCATTTCATGGCATTTCTCTCTGTTGCCATCTGGATTCTTTTCACGGTTCTCCTTTCTTCTCCTTATTTCTACTGATTCACTAAACTGAACTGATTTTATATGTGAGCAGAAATAACCTCTTAGAACCTGATAAGAAAACGCTCCCTTTAATTAGTATTTTAGCGGAACTGGTGAACAATAATGATCAATTTCAATGAGCTTGACTTGAGGAAACTTACCGGGAGTTTTCTCATTCTTCTCACAATTCTTTTTGCAACTTTTTACTTGGTCTCGAATCCTTCCCCGAGAATTACTCTTAATGGGGCCGGCTCCTCTTTTGTCAACCCGTTAATGAGTTCCTGGGCTGATGACTACCATCTCCTACATCCTGATATTCGTATTAACTACGCTTCAATTGGTAGTGGAGGAGGTATTCAGCAACTCATGTCCAAAACGGTTGATTTCGGGGCTTCTGACGCGCCTCTGAACAGTGAAGAATTTGAAACGCTTGGAAACCCTCTTCACTTACCGGTAACAGTTGGCGGTGTGGTTGTTGCTTATAATCTTCCAGGAATCGGTGATGGCTTGCGCCTTAGTGGTTCCGTACTTGCAGACATTTTTTTGGGGAAAATCACAGCTTGGGATGATGCTCGCATTCAGTCCCTAAACCCGGGCCTTTCATTGCCTTCAGAGAATATTCTTGTCGTTCATCGCTCAGATGGGAGCGGAACAACATTTGTTTTCTCGGATTACTTGTCTCATGTAAGCAATGATTGGAAAGAAAAGGTTGGAACCGGAAAGTCTCTCAGTTGGCCGACGGGAATTGGCGGAAAAGGAAATGATGGGGTCACCGCAGCAATTGTGGGAAACGAGTACAGCATTGGTTATATCGAGCTTTCATACGCGATCACTAATCAGCTCAGCACGGTTGCGCTAGAGAACAAGGCTGGTGAATTTGTCCAAGCCAATAGTAGCACGATTCAGGCAGCAGTGGATAATTCCGCTGCAAGTCTTCCCGCAGGCAAAGAGCCCTGGGAAAACGTCACCTTGGTGGATGCTCCTGGTTTCGGGTCTTATCCCATCTCGAGCTTTGTGTACGTCTTGATTTACCAAGATCTAAATAATCTCGCATCGTATGAGGCTGCTCAAACATTGGTGGATTTTCTGTGGTACATTATTCATGATGGTCAAGCTCTGGCTGACCCTCTTTACTACGTGCCGCTCGCAGATTCTGTTGTTGCGATTAATGAGCAAACCTTGACCCTAGTAACGTACAATGGTCAAGCTCTGGAGGTCCCATCCCCCATTCAGAAATAGGATATCAAAGGAGAGAATAGGCATGGCCAATGAAAAAAACACAGCGAATAGTCTTTTGAACTCGTTAGCGTCTTCTGATCTTTCTGCAAAGAGTCTTGCAGACAAGTGGTTTGCCCCCGCAATGTACTTGCTTGGAGCCGGCATTCCACTTGTGCTCTCATTTCTCTACTTGTTCACGTTGATTAAAGAGTCATGGCTTGCAATCACTGCTTTTGGCTTGAGACTCTTTACCCAAACAAGCTGGGATCCTATTCAAAACAATTACGGGGTTTTTACGTTCATTTACGGGACGCTTGTAACTTCGTTTATCGCAATCATCATCAGTCTTCCTTTGGGAATCATGGTTGCGACGTTTGTTTATGAGTATGTTCCCCCCAATCTCCGGGTAACCGTTAGGAATTCTTTGGATCTCTTGGCCGGTATCCCTTCTGTGATTTATGGTCTGTGGGGGATCTTCGTTCTAATTCCTTTTCTCAAGCGTAGCGTATATCCCGGGCTAGGCGTGGTCTTTCCTCCGGTTCAGTCAGCAATTGGCAACTCTATTTTTTCTGCGTCGATTGTGCTTAGCATCATGATCATGCCCATTCTAGTCAGTATTATTGTAGAAGGCTTCGACACAGTGCCACAATCGCTTAGAGAAGCAATGTATGGGCTTGGCGCGACTCGTTGGGAAGTTACCAAGCACGTAGTCGTGGGAACTACCAAGCCCACTATTGCTGCGGCAACGCTTCTTGCCCTTGGGCGGGCGTTGGGAGAAACCATGGCTGTTACGATGGTTATCGGAAATAGTAACAATCCGCCAAGTTCGTTTTTTGCAATCTTTGAGCCTGGTCAGACGATCAGTTCCTTGCTTGCTAACGAGTTTAGTGAGGCTTCGGGAGCATTGTACCTTTCCACGCTCTTCGAGTTAGCACTTGTACTCCTCGTTCTAACCTCGATCGTGAACATTCTTGGCATTCTCATTGTTAAGCGTTTGAAACAATCCTACGGAGGTCAGTAAAATGATTGAAGAAAGAGCCTCAAATGGCTTTGGCAAAGACTCCTACACGTCGTCTCGTCATTGGAAAACGCGGCTTAATATTGATAGAATCATGTTCTTTGTTACCGCCGCATGCTTTCTCCTCGTTCTCATTCCCTTGTTCAGCATTTTATTCCAAGTGTTCTACAATGGGCTTCGGGCTTTCAAGTTTGCAGTTCTCTTGAACGAAGGCGGGTCCCCTGTTTCCACAATCTCGGGGATCCGTCACGCCATTACGGGGACTATTTACGCCACGCTCATTGGCAGTGCGATTGGGATCCCCGCCGGAATCATTGTTGGTACTTACTTGGCAGAATTTGGTAACAACTCGTTTGCCGACATTCTCCGCATCATTATTAATACCATGGTCTCGATTCCTACGATTATTACGGGAGTCGTTGTGTGGGCGTTTGTCGTAACCCGAGTCGGGCATTTCTCCGTACTGGCGGGAGGCATAGCGCTTGGGCTCATCATGATCCCGCTTGTTGCGCGAACCACGGAAGAAATGATCATGCTTGTTTCTCCTATTTACATCGAAGCAGGATATGCGCTTGGGCTCACCCGAATGCGGAACACTATTTCGATCGTTCTCGCAAACGCTTCAAAAGGCATCGCTTCTGGCGTTCTACTCGCCGTCGCAAGAATCATGGGAGAAACCGCTCCGTTACTTTTCACAGCGTTTTTCAGCCAAGCAAGCCCTTCCAACATCTTCGACCCCGCAGCAACACTTCCCGTTTTAATCTATAACTACGCGATCTCTCCCTTCGAGTACTGGCAAGGCCTTGCATGGATTGCTGCGATGGTACTCATTCTGCTCAACTTAGATATTCTCTTCATCACGCGTCTCATGTTCCCAGAGACACACCAGTCAGACTAATTGAGAAACCCAAATGTAAAACAAAGCAAAAGGAAAAAGTGAATACACATGTCTCAAGACACAACAACCGCTTCAAAGCCCCAGTTACAAAAAACCAACAGTATCTCCTCGGGCATCTTGGAGAATGGTTCTGCAAAAGTGGTCATAGAGCACTTGAACGCCTTTTACGGCACAAAGCAAGTGTTGCATGACATAAACATGGCAATAAGAGATAAGACCGTGACCGCCATCATTGGCCCTTCGGGTTGTGGGAAATCCACCCTTCTCCGAACGATTAATCGTCTACATGAACTGAAAAGAAACGCCCGTGTAGAAGGTCGGGTTCTCTTGGATAATCGAGACATTTATGCCCCCGACGTAAACCCCGTCGTGGTGCGCAGAAGAATCGGCATGGTTTTCCAAAAACCCAATCCCTTTCCAAACATGTCGATTTACGACAACGTCATAGCAGGACTCAAGCTCCAAGGAATCCGGGATAAAGCTATTTTGGATCCCATCGTTGAACGAACTCTCAAAGTCGTCGGCCTGTGGGACGAAGTAAAGGACGACCTGAAACGAAGGGGCACAGAGCTCAGCGGGGGACAACAACAAAGACTTTGCATTGCTCGCGCTATCGCCGTTGAGCCAGAAGTCGTACTCATGGACGAACCAACCGCATCTCTCGACCCCGCAGCAACCGCTATTATTGAAGACCTAATCAGGGATTTGCGAAAACAATACGCATTAATCGTGGTTACGCACAATATGCAACAAGCTGCTCGCGTGTCAGATCACACAGCATTTCTCTTCAATGGAAAGCTCATCGAATACGGCCCCACCCGTCGAGTGTTCGAAAAGCCAGAACAATCCCTCACAGAACAATACATAACGGGGAGATTTGGATGACAGGAACAACAAGAAAAGAATACGTCCAAAAACTGGACACCATAAAAAACGAACTCTTGAATCTCTTGGAAGACGCAAAGAACATGTTAGAAT
Organism: archaeon; assembly: GCA_024276795.1. GTDB lineage: Archaea > Asgardarchaeota > Heimdallarchaeia > Heimdallarchaeales > JAJRWK01 > JAJRWK01. The sequence continues at coordinate 5,221 of JAJRWK010000061.1, forward strand.
ATCTCTTTGAATCAATTCGATCCCCACAGATTCCGTTAGAACAGGCAACTCAGCTCGACAAAACAGTCCGATCCAAGACCGCTCAACTCCTAGACCTCTGCACCGAAGTATTGACTTTGCAACAGCCCATGGCTTCAGATCTCCGCATGATTCTAAGCGCGATTCGTATCAAGACCGATATTGAGCGAGTAGTAAGAGATTCGCTTCACATTATTGAACTTCAACTTGCCGGGCCCCTTCAAGAGGCCGACGAGCTTCGCGTTCCTTTGGAACAATTGCAGAGCACGCTATTTGACATGATCGAGATTCTCAAGCAAGGAATCAAGGAAAACAACGCCGAGGTCTTGCTAACACTGAGCGAGCGAGACGAAGTCGTGGACAAATACTATGCAGAAACCACCAAAAAGCTTCGTGAATATATCACTACTCATCCTAAGCAAGCGAACGAATACTTAGACTTAATCCTTAGTTCTCGCATGGTAGAACGTATTGCTGATCACCTCTGCAATATTGGGGAAAAAGCCTACTATATGATCACCGCCGAAAACATTCGTATCGCATAAAAATACTCATCTTTTTCTCCCCTTGGGGTGAGTAATGTCTAGTTAAAGATTGCTGATCACCTCGGGGGTCAAGCGTCGTAGAAGAGCTCTGTTCAATGTTGAGCGGTACGAAGCGCATTATGCCGTGGCTGGTGATGTACAGTTAAAGACTTGCTGGACTTTCTCTTGCCACGTGAACTGCCTCGAATCGTTAATTTTTGTCTTTGCAAAAAATCGCATTTCAGATGAAGTGCTCCCATACCTAAACTAAACATTATTTGGAAGTTTTCGTCGATATTATTGCCTACGTGACCATGGATGAATCTGGCCGGGTAAAGGTATTCTCACAACCCGGCAAACATCATTATCCGGGGATCGACGGGGTCATGGAGCAACGAAGTATACAAGTACGTGCTGGACATGGAGGCGGCGGCAACTACAACTTTGGGTAAACCACAATAACACTTCGATTCCATCCATGGACGCACTTTTTCCGCGGAACAGCATTAAATTTCAGGACGCTGTGCATTACAACGTGAGGGGGCCCCCTTCAAAACGTCTTTTACTTTATCTAGGTGCGGTTTAGCTTTGTAGGGGGAATGCTTTTAGTTAAGGCTGGAAACCCCTTATTTAATGGGGACGTTTTCTAAGCAAGTGCTTGTAAACTGGGCTGAGTTTGATTGTGAAAGGCAGTTGTTCCTTTTATTGGGCGAAAAAGACGAGCAATGGATTCAGCCTTTTCGCAAAATCATTCCCTTGAAAAGAAGAAGAACGGGGCTTCGAACAAGCGTTGCCCAGCTAGGCAAGAATTACGAACAAGACGTCTACGCGTATCTTTCACTGCTTTCGGAAGCGGTTTTTCACAAAGCCGCGTCCAATCAAGTTGCTCAAGCTCCTCTTTCTAAGGAAAAACTAGAAGAATTTTTCCACCAAATCGAGAATGGAGAAACAAGGTCTCTAGTTCTGCTTGAGCACTCGATTCATGTTCCTCAGAGTCTTGAACAAGTTGTTTTTGGCTCCACAGACATGGGTAATTTACGCAAACCGGAAAAAATCCGTCCAGATATTTTGATTCTAGGGAAGCTTTCTGATGAAGAGGATGTTTTTGCCATTTTGCCAGACGGAAGCGTCGTTCCTGTTGCAAAAAATGATAATCGCTTATTCATCAATATTATTGACATCAAGGTTTCCAGCGAAGAAAGCATTGGGAAAAAGCACTTCATCGAGATTTTATTCTACGCGCAAATGATCGCGATATATTTGAAAGAAAACGGACTTGACGACCGTTTCTTTGTGAAGGCAAGCGGAAACGGAATTCTGCCAAACAGGGAAAGAATCATTTTTCGAGAAGTACAAGATATTTACGACAGTATTGTAGAGGTTCGCTGGAGGGAAACGATTCGAGTCTACAAGCATGCTTTAGAAGTTATACAAAAATTAGCTAAAAAACGCCCCTTGCCAGTCGAAGCCGTCGAATTAAAACTACAACCCGCTTGTGGAAGGTGCAACTACTTGGAAGATTGCAAATCCACGCTCGGCATAGGGCATGAAGAAGACCCTAAAAAATGGGACTTACAACTCATACCATACACAAGTCCTTCCATCGCTCGACAATTGAAGGACAAGGGATTCTCAACCGTTGGTGATGTTGCTGAAAAAATTGGTTCTCTGGAAATCGGTGACGTACCTGAACCAATTTATGCAGAAATGCCAACACTAGAGCTGAAAGCTAAGGCCTTAGCAGAGAACAAGGAATTAGCTCCTCCCCCTAGTCGACTCTACACGATGAAAATCCCGAAATTCTCCGATATTAGTCTAGAATTCACCGCAGAAGCAGATCCCGTGCATGAACGAGTGCTAGGGGTTGCCTTCTATTACCAAGTCGTGAGTTTTTCAGGAAGACCCTTTAGTAGCATTCTTGATGGTCTTTTCTCTGTTTTTGCACAAGTTTTTCGAGAAGAACATGTTGACGTTGAAGATTTTGTTGAAGCCGTGAACGTTGTTCTCTCAACTTCTGACAGTGCCCGTGATCTTGATGAGGACAAGATCAAGGAACTATTTGAAATCTTGCTACGTTTACGAAATAAGCCTTCCATTCGTACCCGCATTGTTCTAAAAGGGGAGACAATACCGACAAGGACAAAGGGTGACCCGCGAGAAGCAACACACGCTCAATTGAGCTTTGAATATGGTTTTGTCAATCAAGGGTTAGGTGATCGTGAAGAAGTGATCATGGCAAAAGACATTGTAAGGGTATTGCACGACCTTATTTTCCTCTCTGATTTTATTGAACAATATGTGGGCGTAAGGCAAGGCGGAGTAGACGACATGTGGGTCGTATCCCCTATCTTTGCAATTTATTACTGGTCCGTTGAAGTCTTACAATGCTTAGAAGATTTACTGCAACGAACCTTTCTAGAACTCATGTTTGACGAAAAAATAAGACAAAAGCTTGACGCTTTGGTTGACTGGTTTAGCCCTTCAGAAAGCTATGTGAAAAACAGCTCACAGTTCAAGAAAGTATTTGATCTGCGGCAATTTGTAGAAAGCGTGATAGGTATCCCTATGGTGTTAAATTATACTTGGCACGGCTTGTATCGCCATTACACGGGCTTTGAAGCCAATGCGCGATTCTGGACTGAAAACTTCAATTACATGGATTTCAACGAATGGTATGATTTCCTAGGGGAAGAAGACCCCGACATGAGGGAAACAAAGCGGAAAGAAATCCGGGATCAACTTCTCTTCAAAGTACGGGCATTAGATTCTCTGCGAATTCGTTTTCAGCAAAATTTCAAAGCCCTTATCTCGCAGAGTGCAAAGCCCGTGAAAACCCAGCAGCTCAAAGCAAGGACTCTGCCCCCAAACTATCATCGCATAGCGGTAGCATGGTATCTGTTTTCTAAGCTTTCCGGCACGGTTCAAGAAATGGAAGCCGAGCACTATCGGCACATGTTTCCCGAGTTTAGTATTGGCAAGCTGGTTGCTGCAAAAATTGATGATCTTGAAATCGAAGAACACACTGGGGCCAGGGGCGGGAAATATTATTCTTACAAGTTTCGGCTGAAAGGCCTATCTTCGAACATGAAGATTTCTGAAGGCGACAAAGTCTTGCTTGTACCCGAAGAACTTCGAGACTCACGAATGGTGCTTTACTGGGCCATCACGATCGCCTCTATTGACTGGAATAACGACTTGCAATGTTTTGATATCCAATCCGAGAACGTGAATACGAATTACTTGGAGAAATGCAAAGAAATAACCGAAGGACGCGAGTGCAAGAACTGGTACTTGTACCCCTCTGCGGGAGATTATTGGTCTCGAAAACTCTTCGACCCGACGGAGAAAAAAATAGGGTTACTGCAAAACAAAAACATCGGGTCTTCATGGCTTGGCTATCGTCTTGCATACCTTCTCGGGCTGGACTTCGAAGGTGTCTCTGTTCCTACGCAAAAAACCTTTACTGCCGCAGAACTTTACTTGTATCTCCCCGAAGCCTTTTCAGAGCTTAATCCCACTGAGCCCCAAGCAACAGATTTCGTAGCGGACGTTGAATATACTCCCAATTCTTCTCAAAAACAAGCGATCTTGACAGTTTTGAATAATGTTATTTCAGCGATTCAAGGACCGCCAGGAACCGGCAAATCCCAAGTCATTGCCACTTTGATCGATGAATTGATCGCCAGGGCAAGCAAGAGCGGGAGACCGATTCGTATCTTAGTTTCTGCATTCTCATATCAAGCCTTAATGGTCATTCTCGAAAAAACGAATCAACTCCGACATAGAGATGGAGCACCAAGCTATGCTTCGAAAATTCAAAAAATCTTTGTCAGATCTGCTTCCCGAAGCCCAGTGAACCCCTCCCTCGCCGATGATTTGGTTCGAACGGGTTCTTCTTGGAAATTAAATGGGAGAACAAGGCTTTTTACTAAAAAACAAGGCACAAGGCAAACCCTACTGAACCATATTGATGATAGTTTCATACTCTTTGCAAACCCTCACCAACTTTATCACTTGGCACAGCATAACAGAGATGGGACAAGCCGTGAATGTTTTCCAGACCTGTTTGGGTTTGATGTCATTATCTGTGATGAAGCATCACAGATGCCTGTGGATCAGTTTATTGCTCCTTTATTATTCGTGAAGCCCCATAAGGCAAAAATCAAGCCAAGACAAGAGTACGTCACTGATGGGAGAATCACAAGTATCGAAGGACTAACGGATCTAGATATCGAGATCCTCGCCGACCCGCAATCTCTGACGCGCGTGGTCTTAGTTGGGGATGAAAACCAATTGCCTCCCGTTCAGCCCGTTAAACCTCCTGAAAAACTAAAACCCGTCCTAGGAAGCGTTTTCTCCTACTATCTTGACCACCACTCGCTTCCATGCGTGCAATTAGAAGTTAATTATCGCTCCCATGAACTAATAGTGGAATACACTCGACTCTTAGGGCTTTACCAGAATCTGAACGCCTCTCCTTATAATGCAAAGAAAACCCTTAACGGCGATTTCGAGCGAATACATGTCGGCTGGGTTAAGCATATCATGGATCCCCAACGAGTCACTGGAGCAATAATACACCCTAACAAATACGAAACAGCTGTTTCAAAACTAGAAGCTATGATCACCCGGGACCTAGCAATTGGGTACTTCGACATGGTCAATCCTAGCACAGAGGAAGAAGAAAAAGACTTCTGGATGAACAAAATCGGCATCGTAGCTCCACACAACGCGCAAGGAAGAATGATCATTCGCTTAATCTTTGATGAGATGATCCAACGCCAAAAAACATCCCTGCCAAAGAAAGAATTAATGATCGCTCTTCGAAGAACGATTTTCTCTGTGGAAAAATTCCAAGGCTCGGATCGAGACTTCATCATTGCTTCTATTGGAATATCCTCAACGGATCAACTCCTGGCTGAAGAAGAATTCATCTACGAACTAAACCGATTCAACGTCCTAACCTCAAGAGCAAAGTCCAAGCTTGTCCTGGTCGTGAGCCAGAACTTTCTCGACTATTTTCCCCGAAACCGAGACATCATGGAAAACGCTGCAAAGATTCGAATGTTTGCAACCGAATTTTGTGACGAGGAAACAACGTTTCAAGTCCACGGTGAAAACATTGTTTATCGTTTCAAACGAGCAAAAGGCTAAATGGTATCTCCCTTAATCGCAACCGGCGAATATCTCCCATGGTATGGCGGGGGCCTCCCCAACAGAGGTCTCCACGCCACAAACAAAGCAATACTCGGGACCACTTTTACCGTTGTCCCATTAGGAACCCTTCTTCGTTTCCTAACATGGGGGTTCTTCTACACTTCTTGAACATGAAGAGTTTCCCACCCCCTCCATCTTTACTATCATTGTTTTTTAGGTATTTTCATTGTTTAGGGTCTAATGGAAGAACCCCGCTTTAAGGGCATCGTTTTCAAACACTGGGACCCTGGTTTGGGGAGCTCTGACAAGGGGTCCTTCAAAGTAATGGACGTAATGCTTGATCTAGGGCATTTTTCAATTCTTTTCGGAGGGATAATTATTGGCTTCATTCCTTTCTGGGAGGTACTCTTGCGACTTTCTGCTCGAATTCTGGCTTGGTTTTCAATCCTCCAAGTAGTTGCCGCGAGGTCGAGGGATCTGCACAAACCACTGGGAACGGTAGGGGGCATCAATTTCCATATTTGAACCCATCCCTCTCTAGGTTTTC
>JAJRWK010000007.1 GCA_024276795.1 archaeon
AGTTGATGCGCGGCAACCCATGCTTCATCATAAGGTTGAATTGGTGTTTTTGTGGCTTTAACGAGTTTGTGAAAGAAGAACTGATGTTTTCGTAGTCTCATCCGATATGTTGCAAGCGTTCGACCCATGTGACTTATTTGGTTTGTGCAAATAAATGACTTCTAGATTTACCACTCGGTTAATTGTCTAGGAGAGAGAGGTAACTGAAAGTATTAGTTAAAAAAAAGCACACTTTTTTTAACAGAATGCCAGAATAACAGCGCAGAAACGCTTTCGGAGACTCACGCGAATGACAAACACTTTCGGTTTTCCCATAGATGTTCAAGTCACAAACACAACAGCAACGTTATTTTACAAAACAATGGATAAAAACAAAATTAGCAACCATGTTTACCCTTTTCGGCCAGTTCTGTATTTTCTTCCACGAGAAAAAAGCGATTTGTCGTCATGGGAAAACAGCTTAGAGGAACACAACCAAGTAGTGGAAATTAGCGTTGTGAAGAAACGAGCGTTTATTCAAGAAAACAAGTTTCGAAAAGTAATTTCAATTGTTGCTCTCGGAGCGAGGGGTCTGCAACAACTCGTAACGGACCTTTCTCCTTTTGGTACGCTATTCAATGCAGATTTAGATTTGTCTCAGCGTTTTTTCTTAGAAAGAGGGATTTTTCCAGGATTACTGTCTTTAAACCCTCTTCGTAACGTTGAGAAATGGAAAGCCTTTGACTACTACATGCCAGAATTCCAAATTGTCAAACTCAGCATTGAAACGGATCATCCTTTAGGGCTTATTACATCTCAGGCAAGACTGAAAAAGGCAGTATTGGAATTTAGCAACGAAACGCTTGTTCTTGACCAAGAAGAAGAATCCATCTTATTTGGGATCGATGAGATTTTCCGAGAGAAAGACCCTGACGTTATTATTACCCGCTATGGCGATGAGTATGTTTTTCCGTTTCTTTCCCATCGAGCTCGATCGCTTGAAATCTTGCACAAACTCAGATTTGGACGGACTAATGAACCTCCACGATATGTTCCTGTGGGTAAGAAAGGAACGAGCTTCATGTCGTATGGACAGCGATATTACCGATCTAGCCCATATTATCTTTCCGGCAGGATCCATATTGACTTAGCGAACAGTTTTTTCTTTCGAGATGCAGGAATTGTTGGATTGGTAGAAGTTAGCCGATTGTCGGGATATCCCATCCAAAAAGTAAGTCGATCCACAATTGGAAAGCACTAACAGGTGTGGAAATTACTACTGCTTTTGCTCACGACATCCTTATTGAACAAGAGAAAGCATCTCCAGAATGGATCAAGCCAGCAGAATACTTGTTGCGGGCGGATAACGGTGGGTTGATTTATTCTCCGCGTCCGGGGCTTTATCAAGGTGTTGTGGGAGTAGATTTTACTAGTTATTACCCACATCTAATGAAGGAGTACAACATTAGTAGTGAAACCGTCTTGTGTTCTTGCTGTGATCCTTCAAAAGACAACGTCGGAATAGTGCCTTACGTTGGATATCACATTTGTGCGAAGAAACGTGGGATAGTGCCTTTAAGTCTTGAGCACTTACTAGAACGACGAATGCATTTCAAAAGGCTCAAACAAGCTTCTCATGATATTGTGCAACGAGAACAGGCTAGGCAGAAGGATTCAGCTATAAAGTGGATGCTCGTAACTTGTTTTGGTTACTTAGGATTTAAAAATTCGAAATGGGGAAGCATTGAGTCCCACCAAGCGGTGACTGCATATGGAAGGTATTATTTACATAAAGCCTCGAGCATATTCGAAAAACATGGCTGGGAAATTATTGCCGGATTAACTGATTCTCTGTGGATTAGACGCAAGGGCAAGAATGAAACCGCAAGCGCGTTATTTGAGGAATTGGGGGACATTCAACAAGCGCTTCAACTTGTTTTCAAGGAGATCCAGGCCGCCACAAGAGTGCCAATTCAGTATGAGGGGGTCTATGACTGGCTTGTTTTTCTTCCTCTAAAGACACATAAGGAAATTGGAGCTTTAACAAGGTATTATGGAAAATTTCACAATGGATGCTTGAAGGTCAGAGGTATTGAACTTCGAAGGAGAGACACCCCCCCGATAGTTAATCAGTTCCAAAGAGAAGCATTAGAAATTCTTTCTCAAGCAAGTAATGCTGAAGAGTTCCTGAAACTCATTTCAGAGGTCAGAGAACTGCTTTCTTCGTGGAAGGCAAGAATTACTCACAAGCAAATTGATATCGAGAGCTTATATCATACTCAAAAAATAGGGAAAGAGCATTATAAGGTCAATAATAGACAAAGTTCAGCGAAGCTTCAACTGGAAAGCATTGGATTGCATGTGTTGCCAGGTGAAAGCATGAAGTACATCGTTACAAACGAGAAAGCGAATAATCCTTGGAAAAAAGTACTTGTTGCTCCTTTACTTCGAAAAAAAGGAGTATCGTTTGACATTGATTATTATAATCAAATTCTTGACCGGGCTTTCGAGTCCTTGTTCTCTTTTTTCTCAATAGATTAATATTACAAATAGTCATATTGTGGCCTTACAGAGGACACATAGATCAGAATCAGGGAATTACGATGGAAAGAATTCTAGGTGAATGGACAAGATTTCGTCATAGTTGCGAATTAGAAAAAACCGACCCTACCTCTTCAAGATGCATCCGATATTTCCTATAAACGAAAAGTGCGAATATGCTATTACCAATAAGGGCGAATAGAGTGGCCCCTCGAAGAGAGGGTGAAATAATGAAGAAGATGAGCATAATCGTGGAAGAAATACCTGCCTCCAAAGCAATTATTCGATCGGAGAGAAGACTGATGGGTCTACCCTTAAGCACAAAAATAACAAATGGGAATGCGATAAGAGCCAAGATTGCGTGAAATAAGAGCACTAAAAGAGATCCCAACCCGGGTATCCCGCCAGAGTTCCTAGCAGCAAACGAATAGCCAGCAGTGTATACAACCATAACGCCGATAGTTGCACCAACTGCTCTTGAGAACGAAATGAATGACATCAACCATATGTTCGTGATTAAGTATTAAGGATTTACTTGATTCGGATGCCACTATATAAGAAAAAGCGGAGATTTACGGGGATATGGGTCACACGAGTCCTAGTCAAAGTCGAATATTGTCCTACCCAGGCCGAAAGTATGTACAAAACCACAGTTTTGACATATGTAGAGTTTAACCTTGTGAGCAGTGAATCCCCATTTGCTATCAATTTTTCCTTCTTCCTCTACGAATCCTTTGTTTTGCCCACACCATAAACAAACGCTTTGGTTCTGAGACTGTGTTCTCCTCGCTGGTTGTTGTGAATGCGTGTTTTGAGGAGCACCACAACCAGGGCAGTAGTTCGTGGTCTCGCCGATCTTTAAACCACAAGTTGAGCACTGCGTGATCATTTTTCTTCAAAAATGAAAGTATATCTTCAGAATAAAAAAGGTATTCAAATATTCTGCATTAGGCTGAGTTTGGAGATGCCGTTAAGAAAAGAAACAGCTCCCCATTATGTGGGAGACATGACTTAACAATTATTTGATCGAGACGCCATATCTCACAGTAGTTGCTGTTAAGCAAGAGATGAAAAGAGTGTTTCAAAACCGCTAACAAGCTCAGGATGACTTGTGGAATAAAATTGATAATGATCAATGGTTCTGTCCTCGAGCAAGAGGTAGGCTTTGTTGTCAATGAGTATAAGATTAAAGGGTATCTTTGCGGAGAAATAGACGGGAATTTGCACCTCGCTAATCCTAGAAAAATGCGTCGGTAGTATTTCCTGGATAAACTTAACGCTTGTGTAGTATTTTACATCTACTCCTCTCCTTATAGCATCGATAAGGGAGGAAGTGAGTTCAGGCCAAGGGTTCGTTCCTCCTTTTGCAATAACAGCGATCCACAGTCGCTTAGTAGAAACATCAACGTCATGTGCCATCTCATTGAAACTGGAAGGAGCGAGAAGCATTGTTGGGAAACAAAGAGGCTGAGCGGAACTTGCTTCCCACAACTGAAGAAGCTGTTTTTCGAGATGATCTAGTTTTTCGATAACGATTTCTGTCTCTTTTCTCTTGATTTCTTTGATTCTTTGGGTAATTTCTCGAGGATTCTTGGCAAAGAAGACTTTTGGAGGAAGTGATTTTTCTTCAATGAGCTGTTTTTCCAGTAATTTTTGGATATGAGAATAAACCCCTGTTCTTGGAAGATTGATCAGAGACGCTATTTCTCGAGCTGTTAGGCCGTCATTGGTGAGAATTGTGAGATAAACCTTGCACTGACTTTCGGAGATTGAGAAGACTTCCTTTAGAAGTTGGAATATTTGTTGAAGATTCGGTTCTAGTTCAATATCGGCCATGTCTTGTCGGCCCAGTTGATCCATGATTCATTTCATACTATAGTTGCTTATCAATATTAGGTAACACAAAGGGAAAAAAGCAAATCATCAAAATAAAGTAGTTGTAATCTGTTGTCATGACAAGAAAAGAAAACATCAATTATCACTTCTTCAACAGCTGGAAGCAGTGTTTGATAATTCAAGGGTATTCATGACAGCGTCTAACAACAGAATTACAATATTTCAGACTAATCCCATGCTAGAAAAGAATTGCTGAAGTTCTATGCAGTCTGAGATCTCTAATGAGTCAAGTGCAAGTGACGTTCCAGGATCGAAACGTCATGAATGTGTCAGCATCGTGTTTCTTCAAATGGGCGGTCCCAGCGATCTTTCACAGGTTAGGCCATTTCTAAAGGCATTATTCTCAGATCCGATGATTATTCAACTACCTGTTGTGCTGAAACCAATTCAGCCTTTTCTTGCTTCCTTGATTGCAACAATTCGTACAAAAGGAACAAAAGAAATGTACACTCAGATAGGAGGCGGTTCGCCTATCCTTGAAATAACCAGTAAACTGGGAAAGAATGTGGAAGCGGTGCTGAGAGAACGAAAACATAAAGTCAATATTGCCGTATCAATGCGTTACTCATCTCCCAGAGCTGATCACGCTGTTGAACAGATAAGGAAGAACAAATCAAGTAAGATCATTTTATTTCCCTTGTATCCTCACTATAGCGAAGCTACCACAGGTTCTAGCATTGAAGATATTGAGAAACACTTGAGCACAGAAGAAAAAGCAAAGACAATCATAGTTCATGACTGGAGCACAGCACCCTTTTACGTCGATTGGTGGGTTTCAAAAATTGCTGAAAAAGCCAGAACCTTGGCCTCAACTGAGCTGAAAAAAACGCATATTCTTTTTTCCGCCCATGGTTTGCCGATCAAGTACGTGAAGAATGGCGACCCATACCGAGAAAAGGTTGAATTAGCGACTAAAACAATAATCAAAGAACTTGAAAGCAGAGGAATAAACCTGTCTTACACTCTCTCTTTTCAAAGCAAAGTTGGACCAGTTGAGTGGCTCAAGCCCTACACGGATGAAGTCATCGAAAATCTGGCAGTCGAGGGAATGGAAACCATACTCGTTGTTCCCTTAGGGTTTGTCAGTGATCATGTGGAAACACTTTTTGAAATAGACCACCTCTACAGAGAACTCGCAGAGTCGGTTGGAATAAAGAGATTTGAGCGAATTCCGGTACCTAACGCGGATGCCTCATTTGCCAAAGGTCTTGCTGATTACATAGAGGAGTTGATGCGGGATGCTTAATGGCAATCTGCCCGACCAGATTCTTCTGCTAACATGGGACCTAACAAACATGTCACTGGAAGAATTCGAAAATCTCACACAGAAAATTTCAATCAATAGTGCGAGAATTCAGAGGATCTTGGAGGAAAACAGTTCCTCAGGATTTTATTCCTTGAAGACTTGTCAGCGTGTTCTTTTCATGACCTGGTCTCATGTGCATCAGTACCGAAAAATCATCAAATCATTTGAGCAGATGCTCGGAAGCGATCTGACAAATCAGCTGCTATCCTTGAGAGGAACAGTTGCATTTCACCACTTAGCCAGCATCGCCTCATCACTTGATTCATTAGTCTTGGGTGAGACTCAAGTTCTGTCTCAAGTTCGTGATTCTTATAAGAAAGCCATAGCAAAAACACACCTCCGTCCACCATTGGAGTTCGTCGTTCGAGAAGCGATTCGTTCTGCGAAAAGGGTCTTCCATGAAACAGATCTTCCACGAGGTAAGGTTTCTTTTCTTTCACTACTTGAAGAGGAAATTTCAATCTTGAAAACTAGACAAGAACCACTTTGCATCGCGTTGTTTGGAACGGGAGACATGGCAAAGAATACAATCAGCTTGCTGAGAAGGATCTCTGCTCAAGTATATCTTGATATTTACACGAATCGTCAAGATTTGCTCGCGAAAGGAATTCAAGAAGAGAATACATTCTTCTCTGTCGATCTTCCCAAGAAGGCAAATATTCGATTGTTTTTAGTGAATAACTTCTATGATCGCGAACTCCCTCCATATGATGTTGTTTTTCTCGCTACGGACAAAAGCTCTTCCTTCTTCACTAGGAAGGACGCTGAAAAAGTAATTTCGTCTTTTGAAAAACCTTCGAAAAAACTTCTAGTTATTGACTTGGGGGTTCCTAGAAATAGTGACCCCAGTATTTCAGAGCTAGATAACGTTCTGTTGATTCAAGTATCGGATTTAATGGAAAGAGCCAAGGAAGGAGAAATGCAGAGAAGAAAGGCTGTAAAGCAGGCAAGACCAATAATTGAGGCGCAAGTTCTCCCATTAAGCAGAAAACTGTTCATGTATTTGGAACAAGAAAGGATTCTTCAATTTAGAAACGACTTGGAAAAAGCTTTGTCAAGAAGAAAGACTCAGATTCTTTCTGCGATTGAAAGTAATGACCATCTTCTGAAGCTTGACAAGACGTTAGAACAAACCTTCCATGAGATAATCCACATTTCTCAGAAGCACTTCGAGAAAGCATTGATGGAGGGAAGGCTATGATACGAATCGGAGCTAGAAGAAGTGTTTTGTCTCGTATTCAGACGAAGTCAGTCGAGTCTGCACTAAAACGCCTAGGATTAGATACTGAAGTCAGGTATTTTTCTTCCCAAGGCGACAAGAATAGAGTTACCCCCCTACACAGATTTGGCAAAATTGGTGTATTCACTAGCCATCTTGAAGAAAAGCTTTTAGAGGGAGAAATCGATGTTGCGGTTCATAGTTACAAAGACTTGCCCACAATTCTACCTGGTAAGACGGAGACATTCCCTGTGCTTAAGAGGGAAGACCCTCGAGATTTGTTGATTATACATAAAGAAGCAATATCGAACGTTGCCGAATTTAATGATGGGGAATTGAAACATTGGAAGCCTTTGATCCAATTGAAACACGGGACAAGAATTGGCACTAGTTCTCTTAGGAGACAGTCTCAAATTCTATCACAGTATCCTCAAGTGAGCTTAGTGGATATTAGGGGAAATATTGAGACAAGAATTCGCCGAGTAAAAGAAAATGTTATTGACGGCTTGATGATGGCAAAAGCCGCATTTACCAGAATAGGAGTGAATTTACCAGAAGAGATTATTGCAATCGAACTTCCTCTAGAATATTTCCCAACAGCTCCTGGTCAGGGAGCCATCGCTATTCAAGTGAGAAAACAAGAACCTGTGATGGATCAGCTCAGGAGGCTGATAGACTCCTCCTCAAAGAAAGAAACCGATCTTGAAAAAAAGGTAATGAGTAGACTTGGAAATGGCTGCATTGAACCGATTGGGATAACAGTCCAAAATTCTACTAATCGAGCAACTATCTATACAACTTATGTCCCTATAAACTGGAAAGCCTATGATACACCCCCTCTCCGGAGAATAGTCCTTAGCTCGCCCACCTTTGACGAGTTGGAGTTTCTTGCAGAACAGATCAGAACAGAAGAGCCCCAGATCCAAACGCCTGGAAAAACGCCTCAGACTTTCAATGGCAAAACAATTCTTGTCCCTAACCGGGAAAAGGCAGAATATGCAACATTCCTGGGCAAACTTGGTGCTACTCCGATTCTTGTAGATGTTCTAACTTTCAAAATGTATCCAGATGAAAACTACGTACCATCTGTCCTAGAAATACTAGACCAAGTTGACTGGATCGCGATCACCTCACCCCGCACCATCTTTGCTGCAAAAAAAATTGTAGAAGCGAGCAGTTATGCAAAAAGAATCGCTTGTATTGGACCATCGACAGCAAGAACACTTTGGCGCAATGACATTCCGGTTCATCTAATCGCTTCAAGAGGAACGGGAAAAAGTCTCGCTCATGGTCTAATTTCCTACAGCCCCAAGCCAAAAGGTGTCTTACATCTAGGAGCAAAGAAAGTCCATGGAACGTTTCACAAACTTCTGCAGGAAGCAAGTATCCCCATATTTCATGTCCCGGTTTATGAGCGAATGGATCTCCAAAGTAAGGATTTGAAAAAACAAGCATTCCAACAGGGATTTTCGAATTTTGACTACATTCTGGTATTCAGCCCATCACAAGTGGATGCAATTCTATCAAGTCTCCAAATCCCTCAAAACCAAAAATGGATCGCAATAGGCCCAACTACGGGTCAGCATTTGCAGAAGAGGGGAATGAATTACGTGTGGTGCTTGGAAAATAGAACTCCACAAGCTTTGTTGGAGGTTAAGATAAAATGAAAACAAACGTAAGAATGCGGCGTTTAAGAACAACAAAAGGAATTCGCGATTCCCTAGAAGAAGCTCCTTTAAGACCCAGTAGGTTCATTTTTCCGCTCTTTCTTGTCGACGGAGAAGGAGTGCGGGATCCTATTTCAACAATGCCAGGAATCCATCATCTAAGCATTGACAAAGCGATAAAGGAGGTTCAAACGTTACTAGATCTTGGAGTCGACAAATTCCTCCTGTTTGGAGGGGTTCCAGAAAGCAAGAAGGACGAAAAGGGAACTGAAGCGTACAATCGTAAGGGAGTAATACCGAGGGCAATATCGTCTCTAAAGGAGTCTTTTGGGAGTGAAATCACTGTATTTGCAGATGTTTGCTTGTGCCCATATACTAGTCATGGACACTGCGGCATCCCGGATCAAGAAACGGGACAGATATTGAATGATGAAACTCTTGAACAGCTAGTGAAGGTAGCG
>JAJRWK010000062.1 GCA_024276795.1 archaeon
GCTAGGAATTTATCAATGACCTCGCCAGCTGGTCCTTCAATACCTGATTTAATAGGAATCGTATCTACGATAAGGCCGCCTAAGTCCGAGGAAGTAGGCACAAGCACGTAATCATTTTTTGGAATGGCATTCAAAGCCAAAGCTTGACTTAACGGAATCCTCTCCCCAGTCGGAGCGACCCAATATGCCTTACCCCGGGCAGGGTCAATTAATTCTTGAAACTCAAGTTCTTTCGCAGTTAAGTTTTCTTGACCCATTTTTAGGACAGGCTCATAGCCTCTTTGAACAAGAGCATCCATGTTTTCAGCAAAATATTTCAACGTTAGCGACCGTAGCAATTGACCAGTCTGCTGCATTCTCGAATCTTGACTTTCTAATTCAAGGATGTCAGAAACCATCCACAAGGAATAAATGCTCAACAACTCAGCATCCGCAACCTCGCTTCGATCGTCTGGAACTCTCACGAACTGTAATGCCGCACCTAGATTTTGAACAGCTTGGGCAGAATTAGGGATGGAGAGAACATGCTTTTGTTCTGAATTCCTTAGAATCAAACTTCTAAGGTCGCCCCAACTTGCTTGTCCACTCGCAAGCAATGGACCTTCAGGAGTTGTTTCATAAACATGAACGACGATCCAAGCATTATCGACAGAGGCATCATAATCTCCGAAATCAGAGATTGCGTTTAGTATAATCGGCTGGTAGTAATATTGAAGGGTTTGTTGAATACTAACCGCGGTTTGAGTAACCACATCATTTACTGGTGAGTAAACGATTGCAATTGGTCGTTCAAAACGAGGCCCGAGAACTACCAAACTGCCTTCTGAGTTAACACCCGTCTTCTGATCTCCAGATGCAGGGAGTAAAAGACTTGTCGAAAAAGAACTAATCAATAATACTGTTATTAATATCATGCTTGCATTGATCTTAGACGCGATCCGCATGGCTCTAAACACCTTTATTATATTGTGCAAACCATTGACCCTTTAGTTTCAGCATCGCGTCGTCGCAATCAACATTGATTACACACCCACTTTCTTCATTTGGGCGTTGTGCTCTCTCCAAGATTCTTGACGGCGTTGCGAACAACGGGGTCAATCAAATCACGGAACACCTACTTTGTTTTTATATATAAACTATTCTTCACCTATTTGAGCAGAAAATATTAACAAACTATTGTAGGGACTATTTAGGTTATCTGCATGTTACTATCTGAGATAAAGAAAAGAATCAATGGTGACAGAGAATAAAGCAGAGAATATTGCAGAATTTAACCACCATTACTCATTACTACTCGCTACAAACAGTGATAATGCCATCATCAGTTATAAATCTAGACTCACAAGAAAGTAACTTTGTCTTCCGTGTTTCAAAGAAATCATAATTGCGTCGAGGAAACACTTTTTCTAAAAATACAGAAGCTCAAAAATCTGAAAGAAGTAGAAAAGAGAAACTAAACAGAAGTTTCTACGAAATGAAAAGCCATGAATAGGACATGGCAAGGATTATAAATTTAATTCGAAAATTATGAGGAATTAGTGGATTTCAGCTTAACTTTGAGCATAGATGCCCTGCTTGGGGAAAACAATTTTCTTATTTCCAAACCCACTATACAGCTCATTTCTAGTATGTTATTACGGCATCGAAAAGTAAGATCCGAGTCTAGATCCGAAACATTGGGCGTATTTCTTGCATGTTTTATTACAACACCTATAACAAACGTACTTTCTATAGGAAGATACTAGAGTCAACCCACAAGTGAAGAGGAGAAACAGTTCAGCTAAAAGAATATGAGTGCTGAAAATCTTCGTAGATGACCATGTTTGAAGTGGGGAATGCATCATCGAGTTATTATTAAGTAAATATAGGAATGATAGGAATACCGGAATGACTTATTCTCTAAGCGCTCAAACTTAATAATCACATTAAATCCCGGAAGAGAAGAAAGGCTTGTGGAGTTGTTTTTTGATTTATGCTGAGAAAAGCGGGGTCATATCCATGTAGATACGGTAGTCAGCAATAAGGCCGTCTTTCATACGGAAGATATCTGCAAAAGGTAGAGTAACCTTCTTCTCATCATGAAAATGAATTTCTGGCAAAAAAGAATTAACTTTTGTCCGCTAACTGACGAAAAAGTTAGATCCAAACAATTTCCATTGGTTAAAAAAAGAGCTGGAGCCGTCTTTACACACCTTTCGTAACATGTTTTCTATCAAAACATTATGCATGAGACTTGGTAATTTCGGCCAAGGCATGAAATTTAGATTAGCCAGCATGATTACTCATAAAGAGGGGAAGAAAAGTTTCAGAAGACAAAAGCTCAAAAGATCACATCTCAGTTTGTGATTTTACCAAATATTTCCACGACCAATGTTGCTCTGGCTGGAAACGTTTATATTCAGAAACGATGGAAGAGTTCTTTATGAAAGGGGGCACTATTGGCTCAATTTTTCTTATCAGCGTTCTTTTTTTGAGCTTTGCAATCACTGCAGCAGGCCAAACAATCGAACGAGAACCCGAGAATTTTGTCATTCAAAGGGGTTCTGAAAAACTCAGGAGCTCGATTCAAATATTTATTGTAAATGAAACAAGCTACAATTGGCACGAGCCAATAGTAATCAACAGCGAAATAGAACTCCTGCAATTTGTTGCACAAGACGGGCTCAACGGCTCGGGAACAGCAAACGACCCATTCATAATCACATCACTGAATCTCTCAATGATCCAAATCTTCAACACAAGAAGTTTCATCAGAATTGAGAAAAACAATCTCTATGGTAACGCACCGTATTACTCATCTTTAATTTCGCTTCAAAATACTTCAAATGTTGAAATAGTGGGGAATTCAATAGAAACTCGTAATCAGACCATATTAACCATAGGAATTTACATTTTTGATTCTTCTAACATAAACGTAACCATGAATCAAATTTATCGTCTAGACACGGGGATAGAGTTGATAGGTTCTCAAATGGTGTCAGTGTCCAGGAATGCATTCTTCAAAATAGGAGTCATAGGAATGAAGATAACCGCATCGAACCAGCTAATGTTCAAAAACAACCGCATTCAAATGACAGATGAGCCCGACACGTTACCATTTCCAAAGGGAATCAACATTGATAGCATAGCTTATGCAACATTTCTTAATAATTCAATTCAAGATGCTAGTAGTTCTATAATCATTTCTTACTCTCATGACATTCTTTTCAAAGGATTTAATGCCACGATCACAGACAATAAGTCCACAGAACGCATGTATGCGAAATACGTGGCCGTCAAAGGAGTAATCAGTAACGTGACCTTTGCCGAGATGTACTTCACCGATGCTAGGCCCAGATCAAACGACCCCTATGAATGGCAACGATCATTGGGATTATCGTTCATTGAATTAGAGCTCTATAATGTTTCAATTATTGATAGCGAGTTTGACGGGGTGCGCAGAGCCGTGGAGTTAGGCAGGTCAATAGGTGAAAACATTTCCTTCATAAGGTCTAAGTTCATAAACCTGATGGGTGCAATAGGGATCTGGTTTAATCAATTAGGGCTTCAAAACATAGTTATTAAAGAATCCATATTTGCCGGAATCACTGGTTGGGAGCCAATAAAGATTGGTGATCTCCAAGACGAAATAGTCAAAAACGTTACAATTGAAGGAAATCAGTTCTACTCAACCACAAACATATTTTCAGACATTGCCCTCAATAATGTCCACGATGCTAGAATTATTCGAAATAATTTTCTTAATCGCTATGGGGCACAAAGATCTAACCGGCCAGTGCTCACCCAGATGAATTCCGCAAACATCACTGCCGTTGAAAATTACTACTCGAACGCC
>JAJRWK010000063.1 GCA_024276795.1 archaeon
CCCTCTGGGACGTAACCATTCAACATGTCGTGGGCAGATGTTTGGTCGGTCAGAACATGAGGAGTAATATGGTTATCCACCAAATATTCTAGAAGATCGACGGCGTTTGCTAATATTCCTATAGATACGGCCTTGTTTTTTTCCGCATGTTCTTTGGCAAGCTTAATTGCTTCTTCAACGCTTTCAGTTTTCAGATCAAGATATGGTGTGCCGCGATCTCTGCCAAGATTATACAAACGATCAATTTGCTTAGGGTTGACCTCTGCAATGATTGCAATCTTATTATTCATTTTAATGGCCAGTGGCTGGGCTCCACTCATGAGGCCGAGGCCGGCACTAACAATTATTTTCTTCTCAAAATCACTTAATTTTTGATATTCGGGCTTTTTTTCTGCAGTTTTGATAGCAGCAGCAATGGTCTCATAAGTTCCTTGAATAATACCTTGGAGCCCTATGAAACAAAATGATCCCGCAGTCATTTGACCATATACGGTAAGGCCAGCTTCTACCATATTGTTGAAATATTTCGTCCATTCAGGAACAATTATGCTGTTAGTAACAATAACTCTGGGGGCTAGTGGATGAGTGATAGTTTTTCCGTAGGGCACACCGCTTTGCAGGAAGAGTGTCTCGTTTTTCTCCAGATTCTTCAGAAGATCGATAGTTTCGAAGAATGCTTTCCAGTTTCGGGCGACTCTGCCAGAACCCCCATAAATGAAAAGGGTTTCCCAGTCCGACCCGTTGTGGAGATTATTTAACATGGCACGAATTATTGCTTCTGTTTGCCATCCCGCTTTAGTTGTAGGTTTAAGCGCTTCTTCTCCCACGGGTAATGGAGGAATTTCATCAGGTTTGAGATCTAATCGCAGTCTCTCTTCTTCTGACAGTTTATACACACCTGCAATGATTTCATCCAGCCTTGTTCGGTAGTTCCCTTTTTCTGACGGGGTTTTTTGTTCTAAAGTGGGCATTCAAATCACTCATTATTCAATGAAGAAAACTTCCTAAATACTTTTCCCGATGTTCAGACAACCATTTGACCAACATTTGAGAAGCAACCCGAACTAAGTTGAAGCACAAAGCGACAAATATAAAAAAGAAACAAGTCGCATACATTATGAACCGATCACCGGGGCCGGTGGTCTAGGGGCTATGACGCCACGTTGACATCGTGGAGGTCGGCGGTTCAATTCCGCCCCGGCCCACCATGTTTTACGCAGATACAATTTACTTGGCATTGGTTAGTGTTGACTTTTCTATAGCTAGGTCTTCCTTTTCTCCCTTGTCAACACATGGCGGGATCGATCGAATTTTTTCAAAACGTAAACCAAGGGCATCCAGCCCTTCAATGAAAAGATTCAAGCTCTTTTCACCATCAAAACTGATAACAATTAACTTTCTGGTGTTTTGGCCAATCCCCACTTTTTTCAAAGCTCTAGTTATTTGAGTCTCGCTACTGACATAGAGAATGAATTCGACTGCCATGGTTCTTGCCCTCATGTCATTGAATTCCGCACGTCTGAGCGCGTTCCAAATCGAGGCAACAACATGGCGATCTCCATTTGCCTTTTCATAGTCCGTGACGGCAATTTGAGGATTATTTTGGAGAAGAGCAATTATTTCTTTGGTCTCAGTTATGGAAAGTGGGTTTTGAAGCGTACAGATTTTTGCCCAAAAGGATTGTTGTTCCACAACTGCAAGTTCTTTAACGACATAAAAACATAATGACATAACAATCATATAGGAAAACAATTGATATTTGAGCAGTAGAAAGAAGGGGTCCGATCACGATTGAGTAAGAAGAGGAATCTGTGGAACGCATTGTCCAACTATTCACCCATCTACCCTGTGGATCAAGGAATGCCGGCTTATGATGTCATGGCATTCTCTGAGCAACACAGAGACATCGATGCTAGGGTTAGAAGGTATTGGGAATTCCTCCATCCACTTGTTAAGGACCTGTTTTACTCGTTTGCAGATATGTTCGCAAGATTGCAATCACAACTCAAAAACTCGAATAAAGAAATTGAGACGTTGAAAAAGGAGCTTGAGCAAGCAAAGAGCCAGCAAGGGTTAAGAGAAGAAGACAAGCGGAAAATGCAAAGAATCGAACAAGAGAACAAAAAGCTGAAGAGAGAATTAGGCGAAGTTTCCACCAAATTCTCCAATCTTCTTGTCCAGTTTGACAAAGCTATTGCAGAACTCGAAACAGAAATTCGATCAAAGTATGAAAGAACAATTGCAAAAATGGCCGACGAGAAAAAGCAACTTGAGAAGAAAATCGCCAAACAAGAAACGCATATCCATGACTTACAGCGGGAATTGCACCATATGAGGACTAGATTAAAGGAAGTTGAGGCTCGTGCTACCAAGAAAGGTTTGGATAAAGCACTCGAACGCGAACTTAGGGAAGAAATTGAATTGCTTGAGAAGGCTCTTGAAACAACGCAAGCAGAGTTGAAAAGAACCAAGAAACAACTTGAAGAAAAAGAAGCCACAACAAACAATCAAGACTTCGTTGATATGCTGAAAAAGGAAAATGAAATCTTGAAACTAAATAACGATACTCTACGATCAGAGATTTCAGAGCTGACATCAAGAATGCAAGAACTAGAAAAAGAATACGAAAAAGAGAAAGCTGAGTTAACAAACGATTACAAGAAACTCATTGAGGCCTATGATTATGAGATAAAAACGATCCGTCTTGACATAAAGGCCAAAGATGATGAAATCTCTAGACTGAACGACGAACTAGAGAGTACTAAACAGAAGATATCAGAACTACGAGAGAAGCTCGAAGAATCCGCTGAAAACCAAGCAGTAGCACAAGAAATTCTTTCGCTGTTGAAGGAGGTAATTATTTGAGCTTTAAGTCTGGATTCCAGGCGAAATTAATCCTCGTTGGAGAGCCCTTAGTTGGGAAAACAAGCATTCGTCAAAGATACATGGGTGCAGGGTTTAGAGGAAGTTATTTGACTACAATTGGATCTGATTTTGCTTCCAAATCAGTAAAACTTGGTGATACAATTATCCATCTACAGATTTGGGATCTGGCTGGACATGATATGTTTAGGTCAATGCGCCCATTGTTTTACAAAGGAGCTCAAGTTGTGTTGCTTGTTTTCGATACTACGGATAGAGCATCCTTTGAAAGAACTCAGGATTGGCTTATGGAATGCTTTGAAATTGCAGGAGAAACGATAAGGACAGTTGCGCTCATAGGCAACAAAATCGATCTGGAAGAATTCAGAGTAATTGCCCGAGAGGAAGGAATTGAAGCCACAAAGAGAATACAAAAAAAATATGGTGTTCCTTCGTTTTATATCGAAACATCAGCACTAACAGGAGAGAACATAGAACTACTTTTCAACAAAGTTTCCCTTACATTAATTCCCGAATCTATTCTTCCCAAAATTTTCGAAAAAGACCCTGGTCTAAAAGAGCTCTATAAAGCAGACCAAGAGGGTACTAGAATGGTCGAATCTGTTGACAATGAGCCTGCTCAAAAGGCTCTTCACTTATTTGACCAAAACATCAATCAGGCAATCATGTTTATCAGCATGAGGCTAGATGAAGCAGAGAAAAATCTCGAAAAGGTTCAACAGGAGATCAAGAAACTAAATGAACGATACATAACCATGGCAAAACATTTGGAAGACCTTTTTGCAGTTATTAGAAAAATGGATGTTGACACTAGAGAAAAAACGCCAAAACTTGACCTCAACGAAGAGGACTTATCATTCCTTGAAGAGTGAATTCCCTTAAGCAGCGTCCCTACTTCTCAGCAGGAAAGCGAAATAATTTCTCATTTATCTTGAATTCTAAACGTAAAAGGCGATACTCTTAACAATATGTTTTCTTATTCCTTCCATGATGTCAAATTTGAGAGCTCAGCTCTTCGTTGAAGGCGATGGTTACCCAAAAGAAGTACTCGGAGGTATTTTAGAAAGAGCCCAGACCAGAGTAAATAAGGGCGTTTTCGAATATGAGGTTTTCGACATTGCAACCAAGGAGGGAAAAGAAAAGGCCAAAGAACTGAAAGTGCAAGATGTTCCGACACTTATTTTTCACAGAATTGCAAGAATCTCTGGTACCTTGAATGAAGATTTCATAAATGCTGCAGCATTGTCTCTTGTTTCTAATACTTCAAGAGACAAGAGTGGTAACTTAGAGCTTCCAGCATCTGAAAAATTCAAACTCGACATAGCTTCAGTTTTCATGGAGAATCAAGTCATCACAAAAACCAATAGCTCTCTTTTTGTTTTCTTAACCATTCCAAACCCCGACCTTGTCAATCCAGAACACATCGAGGCTCTAGCAGAAAACCGAAAAATTTTCATTCTCTCGAATTTCGAAAAAGGTTCTCAGGAACAGCGAGCCAAACTCGGTTCTCTGGGGCTCCACGAAAACATCGTTCTTGGCCATATTATAAGAGAAGATATGATGGCGTGTGGAAATCTTGTAGCAAGAAAGAGTCGACCCTTTAGTTCTGCATTCTTCCGAGCTAAGATTAGTGGTGAACAAATCAAGGGAAAATGGACGTCTCTACTTTCAGATTCTAGTAAGTTCATCAAAGATTTCTACCTGATGCTCTTCATGGCATCCTCCCCGGTCTCTCATGATGGAACAATAATGTCGGGATCAAATAGACAGGTCGCAAAAGCTAAGGACAGCATGGATGAAATCAACCGTGTCCTTTGGTAGAACTCCAATCTTGTGGGGCTCTTTGATCCTGAAGATTCTTATCTAATCAAGAATGCGTATAAAGAAAAACCAATATGATTGGGTATGAAGGATCAAGACAAACAAAGAGACATGTATCAATTCTGCCTAAACATGAAAGAACGCTATCATACCCGCTACGATGACTTGTTCTGGCGATTCTTTACAATGGTCATTCCACCAAAACCCGTAACAATAGCAGAATACGGGGTAGGTCCCGGGCTATTTTTGAGAGATGCCATTGAGCGCTACTCGTTGAAAAAAGCATGGGCATTTGACTATAGCGAAGTCATGCTTGATCATGCCAGTCAGCACATCCAAGGGGTGAATGCTGAAATACACTTTGAAAAGGTAGATCTACAAAATGAAGTCCCTAGAAATGTGCCTGCTGGAAGCATTGACATTATTTTTACAGGGTTTCTTTTCCGAGCACTGAACAAACCAATCCCCTTACTGGAGAACTGGAAATCACTCCTAAGTAAGAGAGGCACCATTGTAATTTATGATTTTGGAAAATTTGAGCTAAGAACTTTTGAAGAGGAATGGAGTAAGAAAGGAGAAGCAAGTTTCGAAGAAATTGTGGATCGATATCGGAATTTTTCAAGATATAGCTTAGATGATCTAAGAGTACTTTTCGAAAGAGCAGGGTTTGGGTAGATTGCTAGTATCAATAGGTCTCTTACTGTGATCTTTGCGGCAACACATGCATAGAACAAGTATTCAATTATTCTGCCTTCGTTGAAAGACATCATAATGTCCCAATAATGACCGCGATTCCGCCAAGAATGACAAACAAAACACCAGCAATTTTTTGAATCAAGCTTTCAGGGATCTTTGTTCTCAGTTTTTCACCTATGAGTACTTCAATTGAGGAAATCAAGGAAAACGCTAATGTTGCACCAGCTACCGTAGCTAGTATTCCGTATTGAGTAACAAGCGCAACTACTGCGAATTGAGTCTTATCCAGAAACTCAGCTGCTCCTACAGAAACAAAAGAGAGCCACATCCACTTGAGACTGCTGTGTTGTTCTTTAATTGTGCCATCAATAGACATCTCTTCGTCTCCTTGTTTGGAAAGGAGCATTGTTGCACCAATTACTATAAAAACTATTCCGCCAATCATGCTTGCCATTTCTTTGCTAGGTAGGAGCTCAGTCAATAATTCTCCAGCGAGCGCTCCAATAACAGTCATGAAAAAAAGGCCCAGAGAGGAACCAATGAGAACTGGCAATCTTTGCCCAGATCTGCCGGCAAGAGCTATGACAAGTAGGCCCGTCTTGTCACCAATTTCCATGATGAAAACAACGAAAGAAATGATCCCAATAGATATTAAAAGTACCACAATGATGAAGAAACTATTAATCACATTAAATCTTAGCATATTTGCAAATGAATTTGACAGAAGTCAGATGTTGGCTGGGCAGGAGGATAGGGATACCTTAGACTTATAGGAAATAAAGAAAGGAGGGAGAGAGACAAGGGTTGTTAGCTTGGGGAAGAGCCTTCCTCGGAGGGGCTCCACTGATGGCTACAGTTCCCACAAATAAATGAGGTCTTGTAGCGAGGAGTATGACCAACCATTGCTACTACCTTGCTTTTATCTTCAACCGTTCGAACTTTTGTAGAACCGCATTTTGGACATCGTGGCATATTATCACCTTTGCTAATTGTTGTGTTGCTATAAAGTATTAATCTTTTTGCCCCAATAAAATTGAAAGCTGAAAATACTTGTCATGAGTGGGGCAATTGTGAACAGGAGGTTATTTAAAAGAGCGTTGCACCTTAGATCCAAATATTATTTGAACTGAGGGATTATTTCTGACTGTATTTTCGAAAAATTCTTAAACAAGCGTTCATCTAAACAAAACCCATATCCAGAATCAATTTCTGTTCAACTTAGCTAAGTTTATCGAATAACTTTGTCCAAATTTGTAGAACTAATGTTAAATTCTATTACAAAACTTTGTTTTTTGCAAATAAAACTTATATATACCTCGCAGAGAAATACAACTTGGCTCAGTTATGAGTGATACCTCCACTCATAAACTTAGCGATAACGAATAAACAGCTATAAAAGGGGTTAATATATATGGTTAGAAAATTACCAGAATCAGGAAGACCAATAGTAAGATTACTTGAAAAGGAAGGACCACTAACACAGAGAGACATTATTGCACGATTGAATATTCCGACGCGCACGATTAGATACGGCATTCGCCGGCTAATGGAGAAAGGCTATATTAAGAAACTACCAAATCTTAAAGACATGAGAAGCGTCTATTATTATATTTCTCCTGACATTGATCGAAGCCTTCTCGAAGAATTACTCGAAGAGCCTGCCAAATAAGGTAGAGTTCAGTTCTCTAAAAGCATCTAGCTCCCATTTCTCTCTGTTGGGGGCTCAAATTGTTTTTTCAAAATGATTGAGTTGTTATTTTGATTGCAGTGAATCTAGATTTTTTGAAGATAATTTATCTAGTTGAACATTGTAGATAAAATATGCATCGTGAATTAGAAGAAATAAAATCTAGCCTTTCTAAACTCATTGCAGAGCTTGAACGAAAGGCGCTTGAGGATGACATAATCTCAAAAGACGAACAAGCACTATTGGAGTGCGTCCAAAGAGACATTGAGAATCTAGAGAGTCAACTAGCTGAAATGCTAGGATCTAGTTTAGACGAACAAGAATTTAGGGACCTTGCCGCTCAAGTGTTGCAAGATATGTTTGAAAACGCTCTGAGGGTTGCAAAAAGTGATGGAAAAATAACTAGGGATGAAAAAGAACTCATTGATATTATCCAAAGGTTTTCTCTAGAGGAGGAAGCATTTTGACGGATCATTCTAGGGTAAAGCAAAAGCCAGTAGAGCAACTATCAAGAGTTGTAGCCACGAGGAGAGAAACCAACGACACTAAGACGTTAAGACTAAGGCCAGAAATTCCTTTTGCTTGGCTTCCGGGTCAATTCATTACGGTTAGAGCAATTATTGACAATAAAAGGGTTACAAGGGCTTATTCGATCTCATCAAGCCCTACCAAACGGGAATGGCTAGAAATAACTGTGCGCCAAACGGCAACTCCGACCATGAGTAAGTACTTGAATGAAATTCCAGAAGGGTCAGAATTAATTATAAAGGGACCTTATGGGCGCTTCATATGGAGTGAGGAAGTCTCAGATAAAGTCGTTTTGCTTGGTGCTGGAAGCGGAATAACTCCGTTAAAGACCATTGTTGAATATATTCTTGACAAGCAGTTACGAGTCAAGATAAATTTGCTATATTCCTGTCCACGGCTTGACAACGTGATTTTCTACGATATCCTCAAGAAATGGTCTGAATCGGCTTCAAATTTCGAGTTTAACTTATTTCTAACACAGGAAAAACATGTAAACTCAGAAAATGCGTTCTCAGGAAGGATCAACAGAGAGAGGCTGGGTAAATTGATTTCTGATTATGAAGAAGCACCAATCTACATCTGTGGGATGCCAGGATTTGTTGAATCAATGCAAGAAATGCTTTCAGACCTCGGAATTAACCCAAGACTAGTTAGGCGAGAAAAATGGTCAGGCTAATTGAAAAAGAGAAATCAATGGGTTATTCTGACACGGTGATCTTAGAAGAAATATTTCTGAGGAAACGTTAAAGTATGCAGATTGATCATTCACCACGATGAAGGCAGCTTTTTTCAGACAACATGGCGGATTGGAAGTACTCGAAGTTGGGGATTTACCATCGCCCGAGATAAGAGATAATGAGGTTCTCATAAATGTGAAGGCCGCAGCACTGAATCGACTTGATTTATTCGTGAGAAATGGTATTCCAGGACTTAGACTTGAATTTCCTCATATAGGGGGGTCAGATTTTGCTGGAATCGTTGCGGAAGTGGGTAAGAATGCGTCAATAGAGGTGGGCACTCCAGTCCTAGTGAATCCTGGATATGGATGCATGAAGTGTAGAGCTTGTGTATCCGGAGAAGAATCACTCTGCAAGCGATTTCAGATATACGGTGAGCATTCAAAGGGAGGATTAGCAGAATTTGTAGCTGTTCGAGCAGACAAAGTATTATAGTATCCACCCGACGTTCTCTCCGTCGAACAGGCAGCTGCCACCCCTTTGACTACTCTTACGGCTTATCGTTTGTTATACACTAAAGCCCAGGTACGTCCAGGAGAGACGGTTGTTGTTCTTGGAGCTGGAAGTGGTGTATCAACCATCATGATCCAATTGGCCAAACTTGCAGGATGTAACGTGATTGCTACTACTAGTAGTCTAGAGAAAGAAAAGCTAGCCTATGAATTAGGGGCAGATCATGTTATCAATTATGTGGAAAACCCTGATTGGGAGAAGGAAGTCTATCGTTTGACAAACAAGCAGGGAGCAGAAGTGATAGTAGATAATGTTGGCGAGGCGACTTGGGAAAAATCAATAAAAGCAGTGGCCAAGGGAGGAAGGATCGTAACTGTGGGTGCAACAACTGGCCCAATAGGGAAGACAGACATAAGATACGTTTTTTGGAAGCAGATCAGCATCATTGGGTCAACAATGAGTAACCAAAGAGAATTCTTAGATGCAATGAAGCTTGTTTATGAGGGAAAAATCAGGCCGGTCATTGCGAAAGTGTTCGATCTGGAGGAAATCAAACAAGCATATGAGTACTTGGAAACTGGTTCTCAGTTTGGAAAAGTTGTTGTTAGAATATAAGGGACAGACTGAACGCTTCTCTTCCCGATAATGCCGAGGGAGAAAAAGATACGGGTACCGATAGAGAGGGGGACTTGTAGTCCTTCCTTATGCTCAAAAGAAATGCTCTTATTCTATTTATTTGAATCAGTATTGGCGGAGAGGACGGGCGGCGACGGGGCACATGCTCCCAGGAACGTACTGCCACGAAGGGCACCGGTGTGGTGAAAACCACAAGTCGAGAGGCTTGCTCTGGCAACAGAAACGATACGGGCTTGCATGAGATGAAAATGATGTGGACAACCGCTGAGACATGCAAGCGACCGGTGAAACGGGCCAACACCGGCGTGCAACCGCAAATAGGGCCTGATGACTGGCTCCGGGAAGGCCGGGTAGCGGGCATAGAGAAATGCCGCCAGGGAAACGTGAGGGGAATCCTCACTTCCCGAACAGAAGCAGGCGTACGATCCTGACCGCCTTCGAACTAAGCAAGAGTGAGAGTCAGAAAGATGAACGAGGAATCAGAAAGCAGTTTTGCTGATGTTAGAATTCCCGTCATCGTTGCTTATTTCAACCAATGTGATCCTAAGAAATGCTCGGGATTGCGAATGATCAGGCTTGGGCAAGCCAGAAGAATTGACACTCTCAAAGAGATTCCGCATCACGCTATTGTTCTGAACCCTTTCTCAGAAAAGGCTTTGTCATCAGAGGATAGAGCTCGAGCGGAAAAAAACGGGCTTGTCATAATTGATGGGTCATGGAACTCCTTAGAAGGCCATCGATCTTTGTTTAAGCGCGGGATAGGACGAGCGTTACCATTTCTAGTGGCTGCAAATCCGGTAAATTATGGTGTTCCTACAAAGTTGTCTAGTAGTGAGGCAGTGATAGCATCCTTGTGGATTCTTGGATTCAAGGGTCAAGCACTAGAAATCGCTGATTCTGTGAAATGGGGGCCAGCATTTCTACATATAAACATGGAAAGGCTGGAAAGTTATGCGAATGCTAGATCAAGCAAAGAAGTAGTTGAAGCTCAGCTCAAAGCGATGAGAAAATTAGGATATGATGTTTGACAAAGGCTGAAAATTCTCAACGTTCTTGGCATGAAGAAGAAAAAAACGGTTTCATGTTTTGTGTTTGATCTTTTCCTAAACATCTATGAATGCTTGCTCAAACTCTTGCTTGTGGCAGGTGTATCTTCAACGAAACAACTTAATCCGAACATCATTTATGATAATGCACTTCATGGCGATCAAGCCGCACTGGAACGCGCTGAATCTTTATGGGGGGAAATCCACAGAACGATTCATTCGGTTGTCAGTCGGTTCGAGAAGAAAGGCATTATTCCTCGTCAAGATCAAGATGCGATCTCTCGAGTTGAAGAATTGCAAAAGATACTTATGTCTTATCACAAGAGAATGGGAATATTGACTCCAAAGACAATAGAGAACATTGAATACCTGACTAATGGGTCAATTATGTCCGGCCAGCAACCGGTAATGATGGGAGGTCCTGGCTTCATTGGAAACAAGCTTTCCTTACTCCATTTCTTGAGCGAACAGCTGGCATCAAAGGGCATAAAGCTTGCACCTGTCTTTCTTGTTGCAGACTACGATGGGCTCCACAAGGAATTAGTTCGAACTTACCTACCCAATCCTTTGTCAGAAAAAGCACACATCGTGGACATCTGGAATGCGCTTGATTATCCGGAGGGAACTGCTTTTCATCGGGTAAATGCACCGGAGAAGTCTTGGCTAAACGAGACCCTTGAGGAAATCGAGAGGGTAACTCAGGAATTCAGAACAAAAGTTAAGGGAGAAAAAAAGAAGATCCTTGCCCTTCAAGAACAGCTCATCTTTGATCTCTGGAAGCTTTCTTATGCCCCTAATGAGAAAATGCGAGACTGGTTTACTAAGATCTGGGGATACCAGACAAATGAAATTCATGACTGGGGAATCGTTTACTTCCCGTTTGGAGAAAAAGAAATCCGGAAACTAATCGCACCTTTTTATCTTCCATTTATCCTTGAGCACCACAAGTATGCAAAGGCCTTCCAAGAAGCAACTGAAAGACTAGAGAGTTTAGGATATAAGCCATCGCTGAGAAAAAGAGATGATCATTCTGCTCCGTTCTTTTTCGAGTGCCCTCATGATGGAATAAGGGTCGACCCAAAACTAGAACATCGAGAAGACGATAACACCATCTCTGTCATTGCTGAGTGCCAACACTGTGGTGAAGTATTTGGCTTCACAGGGGCTCCTTCTCCGGACGGGCTGGTTACACATGCTTCGTCTCTCAATGCAAGAGTTGACTCTGCATCTGCAGTAGTTCAAGAAATATTGAACCCACAAGTTCGAATTAGCGGTCCTGGAGAGCTGGCCTACTACGCACAAGTGCGGTACGCTACAATAGCTGTGGGGTTTAGAGCGCCAATATTTGTTAAGTACAAAAGAGCATTCTACAATGCTCCCTGGATAGAAAGCCTAGGGAAACAATTAGCTAAAAGAGGCCTAAAAGTTCTGCATACTCCCGAGTTTTTCAAGCTCCTATCAAAGTGGGTGAAGGCTAAGAAAAATGAACACGCAGATGAAGTTCTTAACGCTGAAATTCAGATTGCCAAGTTTATTCAAGAGGTGTACGACGAATTAAGAAACAATCGCCAGAAAAAAGATATCTCCAAGTATCTGTCGTGGCAGTTTGGTTCTTTCAACCCTACAAAATTCGGTCAGGAGGTTTCATGGCTCTGGTTTGATATGGCCAGAATAACCGGTTTGTGGGACTACTTGACGACATATGAACGGATGTACACACCATACTCGTCTTTCGGAGTAATGACCTTCTTGAATACTGGGCCCTGAGGGAATTCAAGTTCAAGATATGCTTGCATAGAGCTTTTCGTATTTAGGAACAATGGTATTGGGCGAGAAACACTCAAGCACCCTTTTTCGACCATTCCTCCCCAATCGTTTCCGTAATGAAACATCTTCGATTAGAGTACACAAGTATTGCTGTGCCTCTTCAAGGCTGAAGTTCTCAAAGAGTAGACCTTCTCTATTATGTCTAACCACTTCCGGAACACCTCCAACGGCAGATGCCCAGACAGGGGTTTCGCTACTCATTGCTTCGGCTGCAACTAGACCGAAGCTTTCGATCTTACTGGGCACCGCTACGATATCAGCTGCAGCGAGAATTTCATTGATGTTCCTTCTAACTCCCAAGAAACGAACTTGATCCAGAATCTCGTTTTTCTTTGCGATTGTGTAACACTTTCTTCGTAGTGGGCCGTCTCCCACCATCCAGAGTTCTGTATCAGGATACTCCTTTCCTATGGTTGCGAATACCTTAACAAGAAAGGTTGGGTTCTTGACTTCTCTGAAATTACTCGCATGTGCGATTACTGTCTTTCCTTCTTTAGCGATACCGGAACTTTTCTCGGGGCTAAATAATTCAGGATCAACAAAGTTGTGAATTGTTAAAGGTGACTCGTCCAAGCAGAATACTTCTTTTGCAAGAGCAGAAAGAAAGTTTGAGACCGATGTCAATTTGTCCACAGAAAGAAGAAGTTTAGTAAGTGGCTCATTAAGGTACCAATCTTTTCCCAGTGTGTGAACATCAGATCCGTGAAGCGTGAGTGTTTGAGGGATGGAAACAAGCTGTCTCAACAGAAAAGCAGTCAGAACGTGGTGGACTCCGTAATGGTAATGAATCACATCGGGTTGATATTTTCGAGCAATTTTTGCCAAGGAAGAAGCAAGAAGCATGGAGTAAGGAGGCCCTACATCTCTAAAAAGAGGGTAATTTCTGAGTGGAAAGGTAACAATTTTGATTCTTTCGGTAACTCCTTGCTTGAAAAACACTGGTACTTCATATGACAAGAGTGTGATTCGGTGTCCTCTGTTTGCTAATTCCCTTGCGAGGTAAGATGCAAACAAACCCGATCCGCCCACTGTGGGAAAAGCTACCATAACGACGTGCATTTACTTCACGAGGATAAGCTTTAGATATATCTAAAACGATTTTGGCATTCAGTAATTCATTGAAACTAATTTTTCCTAAATTAATGAAGTCGGGAATTCTTATTATGCAATAGCGCGAAACAACGACTTGCCAGAAAAGAAAAGAGGAAGAAAGAACCATGAACACAGAAATAATGACTATTTTCGCCCATCCGGATGATGAGACTTTTTCTGTAGGTGGCTTATTAGCGATCACTGCAAAATTGGGAAAAAAGGTAATAGCAGTTTCAGTCACTACGCAACCAGAGAGACGAGTAGAATTTCAGAAAGCATGCGAGATCCTTGGGATACAGGGCATGTCTCTTCCTTATTCCTCAGTGGAGGGTTCTAACTTTGAAGAGATTACACGTGAAGTAATAGATTTGATAATAGAACATCGACCCCGAAATATAATCACCCATACAAGTTTTGATTATCATCGAGAGCATAGACTTGTTCACGAAATAACTCTCGAAGCAACAGAATGGGCGTCTCATGTATCACAGTTTGGCGAAAAGGCACATCAAGTAGATCACCTTTACAGTGCGGAAACAGTAGTCTTGTTCCCTATTCCGCATTTGTTGATAGACATTTCCTCGGTTATTAAAACCAAACAACAAGCAATTGAGGTTTATCAAAGTCAGGCCCATAAAGGAGGAATAGGTTTCTATGACTCGTTCCAATTTCACAGAACCAGAATGAGAGGAGCTCTTGCAGGAGTAGACCATGCAGAAGCCCTACAAGTGATTCCAATTCCAATTGTTGGTTCATTCAAACCCAAGAAGGTCTTGGATGAATTACCTTAGCTAGTTAGCTTTCCGATTGGTTATGCTTTTTATAAATTTCAACGCGGGTTGGATTGCAAGATGGAAATCTTCGCCATGCACGGTTTCTGAAGCAGCTTTAGCAACAGATTCATGGGATGGGTTGAAAGCGACACTGAAGTCAGCCCATTTGAATAAAGAGATGTCGTTTACTGAATCACCAATTGCAATAGTGGTTACATGAGGTCTGCCGTTCATAAAAGACATTAGATTCTTGGCGATGTCGTCCTTCTCCATCGAAACATATTGTGGGCAGGGACCGACGATCCTGCCTTCATCATCCAATATGAAGTCGTTTGCAACGAAAGCGTCTGCTCCGATTTCTTTTGCCAGACGCTCGACCAAAGCGATTAGGCCTCCTGAGATGAGTACCACGAAGGCTCCTTCTTCTTGGAGTTTTCTGATCGCAGATTTTGCACCAGGTCTTGCCCTAATATCGGAAAGGGCTTCATGTACTTCTCTGATGTGTCTTCCTTTCCAAAGTCCTACGTCTAGCTCTGCCCATTTGCCGTAGTCAATCTTGCCTTTGAAGAATAATTCCGTGTGGACTCTACCTTCATCAACAGTATTGAAAGCTTGATGTAAGTGTTCCCAGGCACTGGGACCAGAAGTGATCGTGTTGTCAACATCTATGAAGACGACGAATTTGGCATCTCGGAATGCATCAAGAGGCTTTAAGAAGTAATAGCCATCTTTTTGAAACATTGAGAGACTTCACCTTTGACGGAATTTCTCCGTTAAGAAAGAATTGACCTTGTTCTTTGCTTTCTTTGAGACTTTGATTTTTCCGTAAAGCGTGGTAAGTCCTGCGAACAACATTGCTTGGTCTTCGGGAGTACCTTCCATGATGTTTGTGCCTTGGTTTAGGATTATTTCTCGAAGGTCGTTATGCGACAGAAGCATTTCTGTGAATTGTTTGTTGAAGAGTAGCTCCAAATTCTCAACAATCGGGTTGAAACCTACTGATCCTCCGGCTGCGACAATTCGCATTCCTTTGATTTTTTCCAAGTTATCAGGCAGATCAAATGGAGGCAGAACAGCCACTCTCCTTCCTCCGCCTTTTTTAATGACTGCTGCATAGAAGGGGATGTAAAGAGTATGTGTTGATCCACTGGCATTGGGGATCGCGTCTGCGGGTATTAAAAGTCGTTCAACATCGCTTTCTGGCAACTTCAATTGATCTATGATTGCGTTAGCTTCAGTTTGGAATTGCTCTAACTTCTGATCAAGAGCAACGATGTAATTCTCAATTTCGAGCTCTTTTTGTCTGAGTTCTTCTTTGAATGGTTCTAATTCGGCTTTCTTTTGATCGATGAGTGCTTGATAGTGTTCACGTTTTGATCTCTCGTCTACTCGTAAGGTGTCTTTGTTCTGCTCAGTTTTTTGCATCTCGTAACGGATCTGGTGCAGAGTAGAGTTCACAGTGGTTCGGAAGATATCTGTAACTTCTGCCAGAGAATTAAACTCTCGTTCTAATGCTATAAAGTCTTTATCAGGATCGCTAACTTTCTTTGCTAATTCAAGAGCCTTCTTGAGTTGACTGGAGACTTCTTGGAGATCACGGTTGAGGTTAGGCGCGAATCGGGCATAAATGTCTTTTAGAGATTGCTTGTTTTCCTTGTCGATTTGATCTTTGAGATCTTTGAGCTCTTTCTCTAATTGGGTCATATATTGTCTTTCTTGGTCAGCAATCTCTTTTTCTTTGTCTTTTATTTGCTTCTGATTTTCTTGCTTAAGCTTTTGTAACGCCTGCTGAGCGTCTTTTTTCTCTCTAGAAAATTCGTCAAGGACAACTTGCACGATCGCCTGAACTCCTTCTTTGAACCGTTGATGATTTTCGACTCCCTTCTTGATCTGAGCGGCCGCTTTTTCGATGTCAGACTTCTCAATAACTGTTGGGAGGGTGACCGCATCTGAGGAGTTTTCCAGATAGCCCAATGCGCTTCTGATTGCCCTTACTTCAGGAGGACTCAAGACTCCTTGAATCTCAATCGGGGCAGATACGGGTTGACGTATTTTTTTCAAGATATTATCAACTTGTTGCAGAGAATCGTCTCCACCAAGCATGGTCTTGATTTCTTCTCTGCTTGGTAGCTGGGTACTCATAAATGCTGCTCTGGAAATTCCGAATCCATGAAATGGAGAGTAAGCTTCCGGGGAAATTTTTTGTAGAACAACCGGAAATGCTAACTTCACGAGTCTTTCGAGCTCTGCATCTCCCCTGAATCCTCCTTTCTTGACTTCGTCCGCGAAGAAGAGAATCGCAGCAGTTCGCTCGATTCTGGGGAGGTCATCGAAAGGAACTTGAGTTTTCATTTGTTTGATAAATGATCTGTTCGCCATAATTAATTCCTCTATATTATGTTTGAGCGTTATACAATGATCTCTCCATCTAGGAAGCGAACGACTCTATCTGCGTAGCGTCTCAGTGACTCATCATGTGTTGCAACAACAGTGCCTGTTCCTCCTCTGGTTAATTTCTTTAGCATTCTCATTATTATGTCACCAGTCTCTGAATCGAGGTTTCCAGTAGGTTCGTCAGCTAAGAGCAAGTTAGGCTCAGTAATGAGGGCACGGGCGATCCCTACTCTCTGCTGTTCTCCCCCGGAGAGCTGTGTGGGAAAGTGTCGCTCTCTTTCATAAAGATCGACTTGTCTAAGAAGCCTCATTGCCCGAGCCCTTATTTCGTCAGTGGGCAGTTTAGTGGGATAAAGAGGGACTTCGATGTTTTCGATTGCAGTTAGGTTGTTGATGAGTTCCCATGACTGGAAGATATAACCGACATGTAGTCTCCTATACTCAGTTGTTCGCTTTTCGTCCCATTTTGTAATGTCTTCACCTTGAAAGACGATCTCTCCTTCCGTGGGAGTGTCAAGACCCCCCAGCAAGTGCAACATAGTAGATTTTCCACTTCCAAATGGGCCCATGATCATGACAAGCTCATTAGGCATTACTTGAAGGTTTACATTTCTCAAAGCATAGACGGTTTCTGAGCCTCGCTTATAGATTTTCGTAATATTTTTGGCTTCGATTAGTGGTTCAACCATTTTTTCACCCCGTGTCCCTCAATACATCTAATGGCCTCACTTTGACGAGTGAATAGCTTGAAATTAGCACAGATGGAAGGTCGAAAAGCACGACTATTGAGAAGCTTAACAAGATTACGTCGAAGGAAAGGATTGAGGATATTAAAGACGCTGCTTGATAGACCAAATAGCTTTGGATTGCGAAAACACCAATTAGATAGCCAACAAATGAAATCGAGAGAATTTCAGCTAATAGGGAGAGCCGAATATTCCAACTATCGTAACCAACAGTTTTCAGTACTGCGATTTCGGTTTTCCTGAACCGGCTTAGGAGGATGCCATAAAGCAACGAGAGTAAAATGCCCGCCAGAATGCCAAAACTGAAGTTCAGAAGATCGCTATTTCTTTCCTCGATACGGGTGTCAATATTTTGCTCGATGCCATTCGGGACTGTGAGAAATGATGGAGAGAGACCGAGGTCAAAGTAATCATTCTTGAGCTGCTCAACCAAGAACCGCTTGTTATTATATGGTTCTTCAGAAAGTAGCAGATTTCCTTTGGCCAGCACTGTGATTTCATATATGTAGGTTGTTGGCTGGAGTGCTACAAGCATTGCGTCAAATGAAGCACTGTCGACAAAGATCCAAGCCTTATTTTCGGGATCGTTATAGACATCTTTGGTTATTTCGCCAACGATTTTGACCACTACTGAAGAACTGTTTCCCTGAAGGGTTAGCTTATCTCCCGGTGAGGGATCGATTGTTGCGTTTCCGAGTAGAGTCGATTCCAAGTTTAAAGTACTTCCGGTTAGTACGAGTGCTTCGCCACTACCGGAAACGAATCGACCAGTTGCAATGCTTCTAGGTGTTATTAGTGTGAAAGCCCATGGGTTTTTCTCATCTAGCTCAAAGATTCGAATGGAAGCTCCAAAATCGAAATAGCGATGAACAATTACGGACTCTGTTTGTTCATAGCCATTGGCACGTGCAATGAATTCCTGCACTGTATCGTTTGTTTGATCAACAGTGTTATACGCGATTTGATTTGTAATAATTCCTTTATTCCTTAACAAGTCTGTTCGATAGTATTCTGTAAATGTGTTTGAGAAGAAGATGACATATGCTGACAGGATTGTGAACAAGGCGATGAAGGCGATTGTTCGTTTCCTATTTCTAAATGTAAATCTTGCAGCCTTGAGAAAAACCCGTAAGTTTCCCATTCTTTATCATTTTATGAGGATTTTCCATTGGTAAAAAATTCTTCGGAATAATTCCTCTTTTTGAATGAAATATCGAAGAAAATCAGAAGTTATCGAATATTTGGGTTTCGTTTAAGCAAACCTTCAATACGGTCTCGCATGATTTTCGCAGGAATATCATAAAGCGTAATTTTGGCTCTCCTACCTCGCCCTTGGTCAAGATTCTTGACTGCCATGCTAATAATACCCACTTTTTCAAGAGTTGATAAGTATTGTCGAAAAGTTGCCATACTGGCTGGTTTTTCTTGTAACCGAGCGACTTGATTCATTTCTTCAACGACGAGTTGATATTCTTGATAGGCGTCCTTGATAGTAGTTTCAATAGTGTCTGGCCGGGAAAGTATTCGTGCAATAGCCAGAGACGCGTACAATTCATGAGAACGCAGATCGTAAAAGACATCAGGGCGTAGCTCGGGATAAACTCTGTTTTTAGCTTCTCGAATGAAGTCTGCTTTGATCTCTCGGTCTCCCGTTTCATCCGCAATTCTTCCAGCGCGAAGCATTATTTCGATCCCATGTCTTGCATTTCTTGTACTAGCAGAAATCTCTGCAACCATTTCAAGAATTTGGTCTGAAATTACGCCTTCCCAGAAAGCTAGTTTTGCTCGATATTTGAAAATATCAAATAATTCGTCCTTGTTGTATCCGTCTATGTCTATTTGATCCAGAATATGACCGCTTAGAGGGGCGTTGAGTAGCGCTCTCCATTCAGCAGTCCTTGAAATAATCACAGTGCTAATTCTAGATTGGCCAGATCCAAACACTTCATTCGCGTGTATGATGCTCAAAATATCTTCCGCTCTAAGCATGTTAGCCTCATCAATACCGATGACGAGGCGTAAATCCTCTTTTTCACAACGTTTGACAATCATTTCGAGAATCTCTTCTTCCCCAAAGCCACGGCTCTGCACTCCGAATTTTTCAGTCAGGACATGTCTCAAAATACTAGCTTTGGTCCTCATAGAATGACAGTTGTAGTAAACAAAATCAAGTTTGACATTTCTGTCTCTGCCTACTTCGACTAGATCCTCCATTGTTCTCTTTACAAGCGCGGTTTTCCCAACTCC
Source organism: archaeon (assembly GCA_024276795.1). Lineage (GTDB taxonomy): Archaea > Asgardarchaeota > Heimdallarchaeia > Heimdallarchaeales > JAJRWK01 > JAJRWK01. The sequence continues at coordinate 19,567 of JAJRWK010000063.1, forward strand.
TGGATCACCAATCACTGCCACATGGACACTTCGAGGTCGGTCACGCTTCAAGATTGAACGAAAATTCTTGGCAAGTCTCATCATTTCTCTTTCACGGTGGGGAAGCTCCCCGGGAACGAAATCCGGGAACAACGTGGATTCATCTTTGAAAACGTCAGAATCACTAACTGCTTGCTCAACTAGTCTTTTTCTCACTTGAATTCCCATTGAATTATTGGCTTTCTAGCTTTAGATAGTTTCGCTTTAAGATTGTGAACCAAGTATCATGTTTTTTCTAAACGCTCTCATCCAAGGTCTTAATCCAGTTATCAGTTCTTCTAAAGTGTGAAGGAAAGAAATATTCGAGAGAATGCTTATGTCCAGTTGGTCGAATGATGGGATCATTTGAATTCTTTTTATTTGTGCATCCACTGATCTGGACCAACGAATATAGCCTTCATTGACCATCTGTTTCAAAACATCTAAAAGCTTCTTTCTAGGTTTCTTTATCCATGATTCTAACTCGAAATCATTGATTCTTGGTCCGTATCTTGAGGAAGACTTGAGAATACCGATGAATTTCTTGAAGCTCTGGTTGGAATAAGCATCTATCCTTTTTTCGAGAATCAAAGGAGAGTTCGTTTCTGAAAGGGAATACACGACGAAGAGAAATAGATTGGGATCAATTTCGGTTGGTCTTACTTCAATTATGGGAAATCCGAGACGGGTTAAGTATTCCTTCGTTTTTCTAGCATTCTTCCAAAGTTGAGACCAGATTCTGTCTTCAGGCAGAAGACCGGTTTCAATCTGAATAAACTTGAGAAATTGCAAGTCGCTTTCTCGGTGGGCAGATAGTGGAAGAGGTTGTGGAGATTTGAAGAAAGAGGAAGAAGGAAAGTGCAGGAAAGATTCACATGCAAGTTTGATGTTTGACAGGGTGCTAGGGGAAACCACGCTTGCAACGTTTCTATTCGGATCTGTTGGATCAGGGAAGTAGAATGATGCTTTGCCCCATTTGCTAAGCGCTTCTTCTGCTGTCAGCCTCGGGCTATCCAAGTGAAATATTGCCCCTGGAGTTATGGTGGCAAACTTTCTTATCGCATTAATTGCAGATCTGGAGTAGATGACAACCAGCTCTGTGAGATAACCACTGAATCCCTGGGTCTTTATCTCTGACCCATAGCTTCCAATGCTTTTCAAGAATTTCTTGAAAACCCGAATTTCACGTTCTAGACCGGGCTGTTGTCCGATTTTCTCAATGATATATTCTGTGTGCAGTGGAGTTCTATCTACGGGAGTTAGGACTCCAAATGTCTCGGTAGGAATTGATCTGACATCAACAGCAGGAACAACGTCTATCGAGATATCTTTGTTAAAAAGATATACGTAGGGATGGGTAGAATGTTTTCTTAGAGTTCTAAGGCTCAGTCCGCGCTCAGAGAATTCAGAAGGAAGGCACTTGGTTAATTCGTCAACCAAAGCACGAAAGTTGTTTCTCTCCTCTGATGGAAAAAGGATGAAAATGTCTATGTCGTAATCGCCTCGCAACCATGTGCCCTTAGCTAATGAACCCACCAGTTGAATGTTAGAATAGGAAATAGAGAGTTTTTCGCAACAGTTCTTCACACATTTCACTGCCAAATCTGCAACTGCCTTGGCTTGCTCTGATTCCTTAGCTGTGGGAGACAACAACGCCATAGCTTCGCTGATGATTCTGAGTTGGGCAGTACTGTCTGAAGTCATATCGCTGGATCGAGAGTTAGACATAGATATTCACAAGCTCGGAGCAGTCAAGCCTAACTCTGAAACAAGGTTTTAAAGTCCTCGCTCCATAATTTCCAGTCAAACTAGCTTCTCGGAGAAACAGAGCCAAGAACACATGCTGGTTCTGAATAGTTCTCCAATGAATTTTGAGAAATACATATCAACATTGAATTGGTTGGTTTTATGAGGTAGGGCTATGCGTCTCTTTGTCGCGATTTTCATTACCGAGGAGGAAATCAAAGACAGAATCATTTCGCTACAAAACAAAGTAAATTCTCTTTCGGGAAAGTTGAAGCTAGTAGAACCAAACAACCTTCATTATACTCTTCTTTTCTTGGGAGAGGTTCCTAAAGCTAAAATTGACATTCTTAAAAGAGAATTAGAGCATGTGAAACATGTTTCTCCCTTTGATCTCGAGCTGAAGGGCATAGGAGTATTTCCCAATCTAGGGAGACCGAGAGTATTCTGGGTCTCATCAGGAAAAGGATCTGAGGAACTTATTAAATTAGCCAAGGAAGTAAGAAATGTCTTGAAACCTCTCGGTCATAAGGATTCCAAAAGTTTTAAGCCCCATTTGACAATTGCACGAATCAAGTGGTTGGAACCGAAATCGGGAGAAACAATTAGATCACTAATACAATCGTATGAAGAGACAAGCTTCGGAAGCCAGCTTGTTAGTCAATTTTCTTTAGTCAGTTCGACGCTTACTCCTCAAGGGCCCGTATATCAATCTATTAAGGATTATTCACTACAGTAAAGACTAATTCGAAAACCGTGAATGTAGTAAATGTTGAACTCGACTAGATCAATCAGCTCATTATACGATTTCATGAGCAGCTTTCAGAGCACGATTCATTACGGCTAATCCTACTCCTTCAAAAGTTATGCCTTCGAAGATCCCGACATCATAAGAGGCTTCATCCAGTATTCTCAGGCTAGCAAAGAAGTTAGCTTGGATTTCTTGTGGATTTTTCCCTACAAGAATAGACATCAAGTCATGTTGGTGTTGCGAATTGGTGCAAAGAACCAAGGGCTGTCCTCCTTGAGCTCGACCTATGGAGTCAATTTCTCTTGGAGACTTATCATGCCCATCTAGTATAACCACGAGCTTTGTTTCAGGAGAATAATGTTTGTATTTCATTCCTGGTGAAATCGGCTGGTCAGAAGAGAAATCGGGTGGAACAACTATGTCTGAGATCACCGATCGCAGTTCTTCGAGCGTGATTCCTCCAGGACGAAGCAGAATAGGAGGATCATGAACAAGACTAATAACTGTTGATTCTACTCCGACCAGTGTAGATCCTCCATCGAGAACCAAGGGAATCCGACCATTCAAATCTTGGATTACGTGGATCGCTTTCGTTGGGCTTGGTTTTCCAGACAAATTCGCACTTGGTGCTGCTATGGGAACACCACTCTGTTCTATTAGCAAGAGAGCAACCTTATGAGCCGGCATTCGTATAGCAACGGTATCGAGATTCTTAGTTACTTCAGATGAAATGTATTCTGATCGGGGAAGGACAAAGGTAAGAGGGCCAGGCCAAAAACGCTCTGCGAGTCTTTTGGCTAAAGGAGGAAACTCAGTAACGCATTTTTGAGCTTGATCAATGGAAGCTACATGAACAATGATTGGGTTATCTTGTGGTCGATTCTTGGCTTCAAATATTTTCCTAACCGCAAAAGTATTGGTAGCATCTGCCCCTAAACCATAAACGGTTTCTGTAGGGAATGCGATGACTTCTCCTTGCCTAATTAGATTTGCGGCGAGTTGCATTTCGCGAAGAGAAGGATTGAGAGGATCTACTGAGACTAGTTTTGTATCTAATCGCGCGTTTTCGACCATTATATCAGCTAGTTATGAATACAACGAAGACTAAAACTTATTTGATTGGCACAACTGGAACGGTGCTTTTTTTGTTATCTAACTGAATGCACTTTTAAAGACACATTCGAGCTAAGGCATAATGGAGGACTTGGCAAACATCTTAATGACTGAGGCAGCAAACCAAGGAATTGAGCTTACCCAAATACGAATGAATAAAGAGTTCCTAGAAGAAATCAGATTTAGAAATGGCAATCTCGAGCGTGTGAATACGTCAATTCTTCAAGGAATTGGAGTAAGAGTTCGGCTAAAGTCGGCCTGGGGTTTTGCCTCAGTCGATTCTTGGGAAAAAACTGAAGCACTGGAAGCATTACGAAGAGCAATCAAAATTGCTAAAGCAAGTTCCTTGGCCAAGAGAAAAGATGACGGAAATCTTGTTGAGGAACCAGCACACCAGGATACATACGTCGTCTCTGTAAAGGAAAATCCTTTTGATAAAGATCTTGAAGAAAAAGTAGCGTTTCTCAAAGAGACCAATATTAGAATTAGGGATTCCCACGAGACAATTCGCATGTACCTAACAAATTATCAAGCCAGAAAAGTGGACACTTGGTTTTTCAGCTCAGAAGGAGCCCAGATTCATCAAGTCTTGCCCTACACTGGAGCTCAGCACACCGCAGTTGCAGTTGCTCCCCCTGAAATCCAGAGGAGAACCTTAGAAAACTTTCAGTCTCGAGGATGGGAAGCAATTGAAGACTTAGACTTGTTTTCTTTAGCAGAAAAAGTGGGAAAAGAAGTAGCAGTTCTTGCAACTCAAGCAAAAAAATCACCATCAGGGGTAATTCCGTTGATTTTGGAACCGTATCAGCTAGGCTTAACAATCCATGAGTCTCTCGGCCATCCCACTGAGCTCGACAGAGTATTAGGGTATGAAGCTGACTTTGCGGGAACATCATTCATGACTCCAGACAAGCTTGGCATCTTGAAATATGGCAATGAAAGAGTAACCATGACGAATGATCCAACAATGAAAGGCGTGTTAGCACACTACAAATACGATGATGAAGGGACACTTGCCAAGAAGTTTCATCCAGTGAAAGAAGGGATATTCCAGGAATATCAGTCAGACAGAGAGCATGCTGGAATGTTAGAAAGAAAGTTCAGCACGGGGAATAGCAAAGCTCAGTCGTATAGATTTGTTCCAATCATTCGCATGGCTAATCTTTACATGGAACCAGATCCTTCGGGCTACAACGGGATTGAGGAATTAATTGAAGATACTAAATATGGTGTTTATGGGCTTAACTGGAAATCACATTCAATATCGGATAAGCGTGTGAATTTTCAGTTTGCAACACAGATGGGTTACCTTATCGAAAATGGAGAAATCAAACATCCCATCAAGAATCTTACCTACCAAGGAATAACGACTGATTTTTGGAACAGTGTTTCTGGAATGACGAAGCAGATGCAAATTTGGGGCTTACCCTACTGTGGAAAAGGGGCACCCATGCAGGTTGGCTATGTTTCTCACGGAGGTCCGTGGACGCGATTTGACAATGTCAGAATAGGAATATCAGATTAGGAGGAATAATAATGAGCACTAACTTAGAGAAAATTCTCACAGAACTAGAAAAAAGAGGAACGAGTTCCGCACAAATAGAACTTTCCGGTATTTCGAGGATTTCTACCCGATTCGGAGAAAACCATATTACCCAAAATCAATGGCAAGTGGAGACTCAGCTCTCTATTGTTGTAGAGATTGACAAAAAGGTAGGATCAATTAGTGGCGATTCTCAATTACTAAAACGATCTCCAGAAGAAATCGCCGAACAAGTGATAAAAATTGCGAGAATATCACCACCAGACAGTGAGTTTCCAGGCTATGCTCCCCCTTCAAAATATCACCAAATTCAGAGAACCCAAGAAGAAGTAGAGCCCGAAAAAATAGGTGAAGAAATAAGACAAGCCATCGATTCTGCTCTAAACTACGACGAAAAGGTCGAAAAAGTCGCCGGAAACGTGTTTGCGACAAAAACAAGATATCATCTTGTTAACTCACTTGGTTTAGACGCTGAACGAATATCCGTCATGTACGCGTCGACCATCAACGTAGCTGCTTTCGACGGAAACAATGAATCGCGTTCGACGGATAGAACCACTGGGATCAAGTTAACGGATCTTGGCCTAGCAAACATGAGCAAAGAAGTCGCACAGATAGCAGTGATGGGATTGCACCAAAAAGAAATCGAGCCAGGAATATATCAAGCTATTCTTGAGCCTTTAGCAACTCAAGAAATACTTGTATTCTTCTTACAGGCAGCATCTGCAAGGATAGTGCAAGACCATCAATCTTTCTTGAAAGACAGAATTGGAGAACAAGTGGTCTCTGAGAACCTAACCCTTTCTCATGTTCCACTTGATGCGGAAAATGTCATGAACCGTGAATTTGACGTTGAGGTAACACCAACTAAAGACATCACATTTCTTGAGGATGGAGTATTAAAGGCATATGCGTACGACCGTCGAACAGCCAAAAAAGATGGAATTGAAAGTAATGGAACGGCTTGGAGAATATTTGGAGGACTTGTGCCAATGTTCGTCGGAAATAAACTGGAACCAGGAATCAAAACCAGAAAAGAACTCATTTCACAAATCGATTACGGGGTGCTTATTACTAATCTGTTCTACAATAATCTTGTAAATCCTCCATTGGGCACAGCCACTGGATTGACGCGCGACGGGCTATTCTTAATAGAGAAAGGAGAGATCACCGCTTCGCTAAAGAACATGAGATGGACGGATTCTATCCTTGAGATACTCAAGAACGTGGAAGTTGCCAATAATTTATCACAAAAAGCTAGATTTTTCTTCGGAGCAGACAGAACATGCTCTATTCTCACAGATCACTTTGCGTTTTCTTCTAAAACGGGCCATTGAACAGGAGTGAAGTTAGAGATAAGACACTTGAGCTCCTGCTCCGGGAAAGACCAGAGAAAAAGAAGAGTATCCCATATCCTCAAGAATTTTGGCAATGTTTGAGACATTATGCCTTTTTGGGAAACAGGCAATGACAGCGCCTCCTTTGCCTGAACCATTGATTTTTGCTCCATTAGCACCAATCGAAGCTAAGTCAGTAATGGTCTGGGAGACTTGTTTGCTACGAATCTGAAAATCATTGAACACAATGTCTTGCTGGGAGAAAAAGAGCTGGCCTAGCAAAACCGAACTTATCATTCCTTCGTTGGAGACTAGATTTGTTACCAAATACCGAGTCAGATCCCTCATCTTCAAAACACCACAGACAACTCGCTCCACATTAGCTTCCAATCCTAAGGCAGAGACCTCTTCGACTGTTGTTTTTTGAAGATCAAATTTTGGTAACACTTCCCTAACTTTCTGGATACTTGTCTGAATTTCTGAACGAAGCGATTTTAGGTCTGAAACAGTATTTTCTTTTATAGACCCGGTATTAACAATCAGTAGATTTCCCATTAGGGTGAAAGGCAGATTACCAACTCGAATACGAGGAGAGAACTCAAGATAATTCACACCTCCGTATGATGCTGCAAGATGATCTTGCATTCCACCAGCTTCATGAAATTCGAGAATTTCAGCTTGGTATGCAAGATTCGCAATAATACCGGGATTCAATTCTTCTTTTCCTTTCAGATATAGGAAAGCAACAATGAGGGCAGTAACAAAAGAACTAGACGAGCCCAGACCAGAAGACACTGGGAAATCAGTAGTAGAAATCATCGCAGCTCCGTTAGAGGGATGCTCTGGAAATGCTTGCTGAACTACGTTCCAAGCTGAGCGGACGTAGTCTCTCTGTTGGAAATAGGGAACACGTGATGACTCAACGGGAATCTCAATGTCTTCACCAGTGACTGAGGAATGAAAAAGAATTCTCGGTGCAGATAAAACCTCCACATTGATTCGTTGGTAATATGGGAGGGCGTAAGAAATAACTGGAAGGCCTAGGTAGTCTTGATGTTCACCACAGAGAACAGCTCTGCCGGGGCTTGTAACTATGAACTGAGATCGCATACTATTCCCTCCGAGAAGTTACTCCGAAAAGCAATACGAAAGAGGTTAGGCTTCCTATGCGTTCTATTGTCAAGACAACTTTTGGGAAAAGACCCAACATTGATCCAATATTTTTTTCCCCAAACATCCACTCAACTCTTCCTTCCATTAAGTCTTCTTCTAAGTATTTTATCCGACTCCTTAAAAGAAATACCACTTCACTGGTAAGCTGGAACAATCCTTTAAACAACAGAAATAGTGGGAATTCCTGACTCACTGGAAGCTCTAACCAGAAAAGGTAGTAAAGTTGTTCTCTTGAGAAATGAATAACTGTCTCGTTCTTGGTAGGTTATATCCGCTATTGGTTTAGCTTTAAGGGAACAAGAACGTCCTTTCGTTCAATCAGTTAAACCAGAAAGGCGTCGCGATGGCACGAAAAGATCTCTGAAAAAATAGTCTAACAATATAATGAACAATAAAGTAAACTAAATCCCTTCCAATAGCAGATCTTGGCATGGAAGGAACCAACAACAAGCTATTTGGGGGAAAAAAGCTCCCAATGCGTATCGTCTTTGGGTAGAATAAAGGGTCTTGTAATCTGGTCTTCTTTCTCCCATACGTCTTCGTAGGTGTGAACAAGGTAAATCCTTTTGGCGTCGATTTTGTCTTTTTTCTTGATAATTTCGCTAAAACTAAGATGCTGTGGAATACTCTGGTCAAATGTCGTGCATTCTGTAATTACCGTATCTGCTTTAAATACATGATTCCATAGGTCTTCGGAATTGGGACCAGTGTCGCCCGTGTATCCCACTTTCCCTTGTTGGGTTTCAATTAATAGCAATCTAGCATGCGCATCATGATCGGCTGGAAAGGTAGTAAATTTGATTCCTTTAAAATCCCATTGAGTGTCTATCCTAAACTCAAAATGTTTCTGCCAGCCCTTGTTACTCATCCCCGGATAAACAATCTGCATTACTTGTTCCAAGACTTCTTTTCCTCCCTCTGGGAGAAAAAGTGGAAGGGATTTGTCTGGTGGAGTAAGATAAGTAAATTCTAACGCCACAAATACAAGCCCTAAGATATGATCACCATGTAAATGAGATAAATAAATCATGTCAAGATCAGCAGGTGTTAAGCTATGTTTCTTCAAAGAGGAAACAACGGAAGGCCCAGCGTCTAGGAGTATTCTGGTGCCATCACACGTAATGAGATGGGAAGAGAGATTTCGACCGAGAGAACCAAATGCCGCTGCTGTTCCTAAAAACAAAATTGACCCACACATGTTTAATCCCGTTAGGAAGAAACTGTTTTCTTCTCTTTGTTGTAAAGGGGATAAGGTGATTCTCTTTTGGCGAGATGGATAACCAATGTCAATGACAATATCAGCAACGATTGAGCAAATATGGGCAAGACAGCATCATCATATCCCTTTGTAGCGATGGAGCCGATATAGGTCAATTCAAAAAAGAAACGCAAAAACATTCCACTTATGAGGAACTTCGAGCTGTAGGGAGCATGATAAGCCGCCAAAGTTAAAGACATGTGAGCAATAATTATCGCGAGCAAAATGAAGTAATATGAGGTATACTGCAAAGGAGATTCACTGCCTCCAGTAAGAAGGGGAGGAAGCAAGTATCGGCCAATGATTTCGCCAGCAGTCCACCCAAGCCCTGCTTTAAGAGTTAGGAGTTGAGTCGAAGACTGTCCTTCTGCTCCTTTTAGTATGGATCCATAACGTATTGCTTCTGCCACAAAAGAAATGGCAAGAAATGCTAAGAACGCAATGGGTCTCACCTTTTGGTAAAGTTCAACAAATCCTGTGAGTCCTTGGATGAGTAGGAAGAGAACCAAGGGCAAGTATGTAATCAGTGCTGCCGAGCCCCAGAGAATGAAACCCCAGAGAAACGCTGATTGCCTCGCTCCAATAAGGGTTTTGGTATGAAGACCGTAGGCGTAAGCTGCAACTGAGAAAAAAGAAGTAATTATTACGCCGATCATTAATGAAAGAGCAGCCATTGTGATTTGTGTAAAAAGCTTAGCAAAAAACATTTGCCCTTGGATTCTGCATGTCTGAAGGTCTTCAACATTATTTGTGGACTAAGAATTGTTCTTTTGGACAAACTCAAATAAGAAATAGCTTCAAGACTCAAAATCTGATAGAAATGCCAGTCGATGATGAAAAGTTCCTTCAATATCATTCACGTAACTTACCGCTTCAAATACTCGGCAAGGAGGCTTTGGAAGATTTTAGATACGAGAGAGTAACAATTGCTGGAGTGGGTGGTTTAGGCACGGTCATTGCAGAACAGCTAGCTGCTTGTGGAGTTGGAAAACTACGGTTGATCGATCAAGATTTCGTAGAACTTCATAATTTACCCCGACAAAAATTATTCTTCGAAAAGGACATAGGAAGACCAAAAGTGGAAGCGGCTAGAGAATTCATCGAGAAAAGAAATCCCTTTGTTGAAATCGAGGCCATTCACACGCGATTAGATGAGAGTAATGCGTTTCAGTTATTAGAAGGCTCAAGTGTGGTAATTGACGCTTTGGACAATTTTGAAACTAGAAAAATCATCAATATAGAATGCTATAAACTCGGAATTCCTTGGATCTTCGGTGGAGCACTTGTTGAAACAGGAAATGTGATGAGCATTACTTACAAGGAAAATACGCCATGTTTTCATTGTCTTTTTGAGGAGTCGACTGATGAAGGAGCTCCAACTTGTGCTACTGCTGGGGTTTATCCTCCTATTTTAGGACTGATTGCCAACATTCAAGTCGAGGAAGCAATTCGAATACTCAGACATATGAAACCGCTCTTAGAAAGCAAGCTGATGGTGATAAGTACCGCAGATCTCAGCTTTGAAAAGATTGCCGTAAAGAAACGTGAAAATTGCCCTGTATGCGGAAAAACTCCAAGAATAAGACGTGCGCGTGGGGACTCTGTCAGAGAAGAGATTCATCACCCAGTTCTTGGAGACATAACCATAACGGGAATCTGCGGTTCAGGCAATTTCATAGCACACCCTCAGCAAGAACCAAAGTGGGACTTTGAAGCTGTCGCTCAAAAACTGCTTAACAGATGGGAAGGCAAGAGAATAGGAAAATCAGTGGTGAGATTGCTTCTCGGAGACGGAAGAAGAGTGCAAGTTGCAAAGAGCGGAGTAATGACCATCGTCGTCAATGAAACCGTGGAGGAAGCCATCGAAATTTGTCAAGAAGTGTTGTCTGTCGCAGTCCAAAGCATCGAACAAGAACGCCAAACATAGATCAAGATCTGAACCAATATCGATCCAGCACACTTTCAATGAATTGTTCCAAGAAATGGGTCAATGCAATGATGAAATCATATTTTTCTTGGATGTCACGCTTAAGTATTTCAATACCATATTCAAACTCATCAATCTCTTGGTAGACCTTCTCCTCAGGAACTTTACCTGAAGCATTGAGCAGAGCAAAGACAAGATTTTTCGCTTCTTCAGCGGGATTCGAGGTATGACGAAGGGCTTCAATCCGTGTCTTCAAAGCATTGTCGACTTCTTCTCTCCACTGACGAGGAGGCATGTCTAACTCGTAAAGAGCCTTTATTTCGAAGAGAAGAGAAGTATCAACATTGGCTTTAGCCGCTACGTTTCTGACTTCTTCTGCTTCTTTCCCACCTTTTTGGAGCGCTAGTAATAAGTTCATCCCTGTTCTTGGAATCCCGGCTATAACAACTTGGGAAGTTATTTCGAGAGACTCAGGGCTTTCGTCAATAAGCTCTCTCCAGCGTCGGATTTGAGCAATGCTTCTTTCAACCCAAGAACTATGTTGGGGGCGTTCAAACAATTGTTCGAATTTGCTTAATATATGATAAAAGTATTGCCTTGCAGCTTGGAAGATAGGCCCTATTTCCTCAATCTTCCTTTTATGAAGTGAGGCGAGAATAGCAAGTGCTGCATCTTCATAACTTGAGCTAGGATGGTTCTCTCTCCAATATTTTAGGAGCGGTGAGATATAATTTTGTTCCAGAATTTTTTGTTCGACAACATGTACCGCAGCAGAATCAGATGAGAATTCTTTAGCGATAAAAAGATCTTTTTCCACCTTGTTTAACTTTGTACGCTTGTCGATTATGAATTCTCGTAGTTCTCCGCGCAAGAGCTTTACCCAGGATCCTTCAGTAATGGCAAACTGCAAGTGAAAAGTAGGAATATCTGGGATAGTAACACCAGCGATCGTTCTTCTTTTTTGCTCAAATTCCAAATCGCCCAAGGTTAATTCAATAGGTAGACCATAATAAATCTGTAGAGCAAGACTCACCCTCACAATTGACTCGTTGCGAATCTGACTTGCTTCCATCAGCCGTTGAACTTCATCTTGATCTATTCTATCGAACAAAGGAGCCAAGTCCTGAAAAACCTTGTCTAAGCGCTCCTTTAAATTCTGGCTCGTAAATCGATCTTGGGCATAAGCAATTGCATCGTATGACAATTCATTCACCATTTTGGGTTTTTTCAAAAAAATCCTTTAGCTCCCAGCAGTTTCAAGATTGACATTGTTCAGATCCGTATAAGAGATTTACCCAAGAATAGTAGAAGCCCGTTATTAGGGAAACGTATTTTAATTGGCTTGCGGGTTTTGGATTGAAGATATATGGGTAGCTTTGAACCAGTATTGTCAGGATTCTGGCTGAACTTTCTATTCTGGACATTCTTAATACTAGGTATCGCGTCTGTCATTTGGTTCTTCTTGTACTATGAATCATGGTATAGAGTTTACTCGCAAGACAACGTTACTTTGAGAAATGTGTTTTCGAGCCTAAGAGAAGGTGATTTCTTTGAAACCACTCTTAGATTCTTACGGAAACTCCTAATGCTGTTCCTCTCCATGTTAGTCACAGCCATTCTTCTTGGAACAGCTGTTCACTTGTTCCTTTACAAATTTGGCCTATCGATCTGAGTTGATTTGTGATCACCCTTGCTAAACCAATTGCAACTTAAACTAAAGACAATAATAAACGATCGCGAGTTTAACTTTCTTGAATTCCTAGCACTTCTAGCACTCACTGCCGCACTTGCTGGTATTTTCTATTGGTATCAGACCCCGTATTTGACTCATTGGGAACCATGGGCATATGTGGCTTTTAGAGCAACTCGAATGACTTTGATTTACGTGATATTCCCATTGATCTATGCGAAACATAAGGGACTCAGTCCCAAAAAGTGGGGAATAACATTTCCACGAAATATCGAATCTGTTCTGTTGGGAATGGGAGTATACGGAATTGCATTGGCTGTCTTTTGGCGCTACCGTATTTTCTTTGATTCATGGGCTGGTGCTGATCTGGCTACTTTGCTGACGGTAATACCGTTTGTCTGTATAATGGCAGCAATAACGGATTTTTGGACCCGTGGTTTTGTATTGCTAACCCTAAGCGATAGATACGGATGGCTTGTAGGGATCATAACACAAAATGTTTTCTGGTTCATCCTCCACTATTATGAGATATTGTTACTCGAGCCATATATTTCGTTCTGGGGAGGAGTCGCTCTGACCTTGATTCTGGGTTTATTGGGTGATATGGTAACTCTCCACTACCGTAACATTTGGGGTTTAATGATCGGCCACTCGCTACTAAACATCATGGTTGCGGGTTTGGCGTCAAATTGGTATGGTTTGGCATGATTCGAACCATGAACTGACTTTGTCCGAATTCAAAGTCTTTATGCGCTCTTTGGTATTCTCGGGAACACTGCCGCCCACCCAAGAATAACGGTCATCTCACAACGCCCACTATTTCGTAGCTTTGCTTGAAAAGCATTGGAAATACTTTTTTCCAATATTTATAGTTGTACAAACGTTTCGCCTTCCGAGTGTACTGCATCAAAGCGAAGGGAGGGTTCAATCTGATTCTCTCAATAAGTTGCTTTTTTCTCACGGGAAAACAGAGCACACCTCTACTCTTCTTAATGCCTATTTTTCAAGATTTAAGCTTAGGATCAAAAGGCATTTCAAGAGAAAAAAAGACAGCCCTTCTCAAAAAGAGGATACAAAAAAGATCAGAAATAGGTTAAACATCGTTAAGATTTTCTTAAGAGAATTAGGCGGAAGGTGACGACTCTGGGGTGGAACGTTAAAGAAATTATTGGCCCAGGATGTGAAGTAATTCTCGCGCTCCATTTGATGTTTTGATTCTCCCCCAATGAGGAACTTTAAGACCAAGGTCCTCGGTTTCAACTTCAACCCTCGTGCCGACCTTGTCAAGCTCATAGCGAACTTCCTGGCGGGATCGTATTCCAGCAAGTCCCCGCCTTACATCGTCTCCCTCGAACGTGATGCGCGAAACCCCAGAAATCCCTGTAGTATCTCTCCTAATAACTATAGAGAGCAAATAAATTGGCCTTTTCTGTTCATAGGATTCCGTAACATACGTACTGACATGTTTTGCCCAGAAACGAACGGGCTTTAGTGTGCCATCAAATGAAGAGTTTAAGTCGTCAATTAGCAGATGTTGCAAATATTCGTTCCTGGTTTCAATACCAACAATAATGTGATCAGATAAATCCCACACGCTAATAAACGCGCGCTGGAGAGGATGTAATAAAACTCGTTCACTAAGGGCTTTCGCTCTTTTCATGCTAACAGTTGTCAAGACTAGGTTTTTTGCAATTCTGCTGTTGCTCATTTCGTAACCGTAAAAGCCGTGTTGTTCGCAAATGGCGTTAATGGTTTCTTTGACCTCCGCTCGTTTGACATTATTTGAAAGGAGGATCCGACTCCAGTTTCTCCCTAGATACTTCCAAGTGGCATAAAACATCAGTTTCTTAAGCGCGTTTCCTTTGAGGCCAGTTAGTCCTTGTATCCATTCTTCTTTCCAAAGCTGATGTGGCAGAAGAATTCGATCCTCGTCCCAATAGTCTTCAGGTAAGGGAATAGGGAAAACGCTTTGAATTACGGGAATATCCTTACCTCTAACAGGGCCAATCATTGAAGAAAGTTCAACAGCAAGCGAGTAGGACAAGTTAGTGCTCTTGTGATCCGACCGCGTACCGGATTTGGGCTGTGGCTTTTTCATCTTAGGATAACCGCCCACCATATATTTTGCTCGGTGAAAGGCTACTAGGCATTGGGAATGAATGTTCCATCCTTGAGTTCGCCATTAATTTGTCCCTTTTTGATCATCATTGAAATGATTTTTTCAACATTCCGAGGATCGAAGCCGAGCTCTTTCGAAACATCTGCAACGGATACGTTTTCTCCAGAATTTAGTCGGTCAATAAGTATCTCCTTCTTGGATTTTCCTGAAAATTCGCCCTTGGTCTTTCCCATTGCTCCCCTAATTGTGGCACCACAGTCAGGGCATGACCATACTGCCATTTGAGTGATCGTAACATTCCCATCTTTGTCCGGCATAGGACTGACATTTGTCCATGTTTTGTTGGGTTTGAGTTCTGTGGGTTGGAATTGAAACCCACATTTTTTGCACTTGATGATCTTCTCCTTTGGTTTGCGTTTCTTGCGAGTACTCATTATACGACACCATCTCGATATTCCTATCTTGTTCAACTTGTACCTCTAATTAACAGTTTTTCCTCTTGCTTATCTAAATATCGAAAAACTACCAGTAACAAACAAAACAGTGGAGCAATTGTTATTCAACTCAATTGCTTAAGTCTTTCAGAAAGGAAACAAGGGGAGAAAAGAGGAGGAGAACCTAGCTTATCGTCTTCTCATGTTAAAGATTACTGCTACAATGAATGCGGAAACGGTAATTGCGATTACCGTGCCGACATCCATTCCAACTTCGTCCGTATTGACAACGTGAGCGTTTACCACAACGATGAACCAGTCTGAGACAATGTTGCCAGCTCGATCTCCAACAATAACAGTGACGTTGTACGTTCCATCGATAACATATCTATGGCTAACAACGGTTTGATTCACGTAGGTTTCTGTAATATTATCCCCATAATTTATGGTGACAAGCGCAATTCCTGCCTGTCCTTGATCTTCAAGTGTGAAGTTTAACTCGAGGATT
The DNA here is from genome assembly GCA_024276795.1 of archaeon. Taxonomy (GTDB): domain Archaea; phylum Asgardarchaeota; class Heimdallarchaeia; order Heimdallarchaeales; family JAJRWK01; genus JAJRWK01. Next base: position 35,181 of record JAJRWK010000063.1, read on the forward strand.
CTATCTTGATCTGTAATTTCAACAGTTCCTCGAAGTATGGATTCGCCATTAGCGGTGGTTTTGATATCAAAAGACGGAGCAGAGCGATCAGCTATGATCGTGAAGTTCGCAGTAGTATTGAGGCCTTTGTCAGTGAAAGCTACAAGAGAAATGTTGTATGTTCCTTCGTTTGTTAAGTCTAAGACATAATAAGTTGTATTTCCAGGAAGTTGCTGGCTCGAGGTAACTGCTCCAGTAATATTCAATTCGTAGTTCAAAATTTCTCCTTTCGGAACGGATGCTGAAAATGTGAAATTAACGCTTTCCTCGTTGGTGTACGCGGGAGGTGCAACAAGATTGATTGTTGGACTGCCATCAAAAACACCCACAACATGTAGAGCGGGCTCGAAAATTTCAAGCAGTGTTTTGGACAAAGAATCGTTGTGCAAGACTCTAATTCTGTACTGGATCTGAGTATCGATTGGAAAATCACCAAGAGAAATATTCGTAGCATAGTCTCCAAGTTCACTAGGCCCAAGCGTTATGTTGATGGGTATTCTCTGGAAGGCCCCTTCTTGTGCAGTTTTCCATTCCAAGAAGTAGCTCGCATTTCCACTTATGGATGTAAGAGAAACTTCGATGGTAACGTTTTCTTTTTGGATGTAGAAGGATTCGATTGCTGAAGAGGATAAAATCCCTCCCGTAGTTAGAAGATTAGAGACATCATCAGGGCTTTCTTTGAAGGAAAATCCTTTTGCGTTAAGATAAGCGTAGAACAAAATGTAGTCAGACGTTACATTTAATTCAATGGTGTAGTAGCTCACAGAAACATCGGTTAATTCTTGAATTGGATCTTCGTACCAAAGAGTTACATTGGTAAGCTCTGTTTTTTCATAAACCATGGGTAAGCCGTCATCGGCGATTGAAAAATTAAGCTGTCCGGAGCCATCACGACCATAAAGAAGGGGAATAGTGGTATTGTCTCCATTAACAACCATATATCTGATAGTTACATTCTTGTACGGTGTTACTCTAAACAATCCTCCCAGACCTTCAGAATCATTCCTTGATTGTAGCGTTTCAATGTAACCAACGCCTTAAACATCAACTAGAATTGGTCTGCTAAGTCCACTAAACGTGTCTTGATCAATTTTGGGTGCTATTCGCTGGGACCCTGGTTGCACTATTGCCGTAGCGCTTGGAACAATTAGGAATCCAAGAATAAGCATGATTGTAAGGGATAAGATGATATTTCTTGCGAGTCTCAATAAGATCACCGTACTGAGGTTTCTCGTTTCCTCGTGCTGGAGACTCAAAATTCTTAGTTAAAAGTGTTATGAAATTTCATCCTACCAAAGACGGTTGCAAATATCTTACTATCAGAGTTGTATCTTTAGAAAACATGCTTTTTCCAAGCTGTAACTGCTAAGAAAGGAGACGTAAGAGATAAATTGATCGTAGCGACGCACTCAAAGTGAGATTTTTACACAAATACTTAGCTAACGATTGGAGGTATATTAGAAACGTTAAAACGGAGGAAGAATCTTTGTTTTTGATAACAATGCATATGGAAATTCACCAGAAACTGGGAGAATAGAAGGAGAAGTCCAAAAATTCTTAGTAGTGGGATTCATTCCTGTGAGAAGTGATTGCATGCTCGGCGTGGCAAAGTTCAGAAATGGTACTTGTGCGACAAGCTCACCTTCCTGAATGAGGATACACCTCAGACCGGTAAGAATGGGGGTTCTGGAAGCGCCGAAAACGGTAGTGATTGGAGCAATATCATTGACTAGAATTACTTGTGATGGACTGTCAACAACGTCGCTAATTTGAAATTGCATGTGGATAGGAGTCTCTTTCAAATCGTAGGATGAGTCATGGAGAGGGTTACCAAAGTCTTTTGCTCGGATATGAGGCAAGGGGTTTACTATTTTGATATCTTTAAGGAATGACTCTCCTCTGTCGTCCAAGCGCAATCCAAAACATGCATTTCTTGAAGACGGGGAAGCAATTACTTTTTCATGGTCAAGTAAAGATCTTTTGAGTAATTGGGGAGAGTATAGTCGAAGATTATAGAAAAGAGTAAGCATTGCTTGTGGAGATAAGATTACGGGGACATTTTCAGGGACTCTCCTAATAATTGTGTCCATAAGCATTTCAACTGGTAAAGATCTGTCGTTAGAATGAGCAACGGGTTTAGAAATCTCGTACTGTGCTGTAAAACCTTCTCCGGCCCCCCCTTTTCCGCCCACAATTCCAGTGAAAAACCGAGTCACCCTTACTCCTGCTACTTGCGATAAATGATCATTGTCTATCACATGTCGCATCAAGACATAAGTTGTTTCCGAAATCTCTGGCAGAACAACATTGCTATTTTTCATTTCCATCCATGTGTCTTTAAGGGACTCTTCACAGTCGGGAGAATGCTCTAGTAAATCTTTCAACTCTGTTTTTTCTTGATTTGGCAGAATCACCGTTCTCTTTTCCTCAAGCATTTCAACTGGGAACCCTTCATTTGAAACAGAAGAGAGATCAATGGCAGGAGCAAGATTCAATCTCTTGGCAACTAAAGGATCGATTGAACCTCTAGTCAAAGTCTTGAGAGAGTTCTTTTCTGGACGCGGAGTAATGGAGTACCCACCACGAAACTCAGTCGTTTGTTTCATTCTTCCGAGACCATCGATTTCGAGTCTTAGGACAATCGTGAAAATGCCGACCACTAGGGGACTAGGAATTTTTTGGCGCACTTCTTCCCAGAGAAGGCGTGAATGTTCAAGGCTCGGTAATACCTCGTCTTTACGCAACATTATTTCCACTCCTCAGGAATAGTGATGTGGGTTCTAGCCTCATGAATGGTGAAATACTCCCAACAGGAACTTGAGCCCCATTTTTGTAACAATACCCAGCTGCAGGTTCAACACATGATCCAATTAAAGAGACGCTTTCAAACAAGTCTCGAACCCGCCCTTGAATAAAGGGTGACTTTATCCATCCCATGGGTTCTCCTCCTTCAAATGCAATGCCGAAACTGAAAACAGCTTGGATGATTCCGTTTATTGCATCGGTTACAGAAGAAGTCGAATCACCGATGAGCAAACCAGAAAAGTTCTCAGTTAGTTCCTCGTAGGAAGCATCTCTTGGCTCAATGTAGAGATTTGATTGTCTAACGTACAGATCATGTTTTGCAGAAGGAGCACGAGCATTTCCGGAAGAAATCATTCCCAATTCATAAGCTGTTTCTCTCTCATTTAGGTACTGTGTAAAAATCCCATCATCCACAATTAGGCTCCCTCTAGATTTGACCCCTTCGTCATCGACCAGATAATAAGAAGCACTTTGAATTGCGGGATCGTCTACGACTGTAATTAGGGGACTTGTAATTCTCTGCCCCAATGCCCCAGCCAAATAAGATTTCCCAGAAAGAATCAAGTCGGCTTCACTTGGATGACCCAAACCTTCATGAACTACGGTCCAGGCCGCATCGGGTGAAAAGAGTAAAGGTGTAGTGGGGGCTAGCCGTCTGTCCCTCAAAATGGGTAAGGAAAGATAATCTTCTAGCCATGTCAGATATGCCTCAAAAGATTCATCTGGAAATTCCTGAGGTCTGCCACTCCAGCCAATACGATGAATCACTACTCTATTTTCAAACTCCAGCTTAAAAGTAGACATCCAAATTGGTTCGATTTTTGCAAAAAAAGTGCCTTCAGAGCTTGCGTAAGAAATATCTCTATTCAAGAAGCTGATTTCGACTGTTGAGGATGCATGTGGAAATCGGGTTCTGAGAGAGGCTAGAATTTTCGTGCCTGCCAGTTTGACATCACTTGGATCCGGTTCATAATTGTAGAAATCATAAATTCCTTGAATTATCTTGTCGGGTGCGATCCCCAGTGGAGGCGAATCCGGATCAACGGATTGAGTCTTTCTTTTAGCGTTGGAGGCCATTTGCGCTAATACAGACTCAACGTTTCGCGGAAATGAATTTGAATAAAAATAACGAGTTGTGGGGGTGATTAAACGAGACGCAACCGCTGACTCCTGACCGAGAAACTCAGAAAGCAACCTACTTTGTTTACCATCGTATTTTAGTTTGTACTCAATTTTGAGATCATGCTCTACTCTTATGTCAAGAAAAGTGTGTTTTGGAAGCGCCAGTTTGTTAATGATTTGAGCAAGTTCTTCAGGAGGAACATCATTGCTAATGACCGAAAACCACCTAAGTGTCATTAACTATCCTCCATAAAATATTCCAAGGAAACATTAGGCCTTGACTGATTTCTCATTTCTTCAACGATTTTTTCAAGATTAGCCCGTTTAAATTCAAAACCCAATGATTTCAAATAGTTAAGCGCTTTGAAACCAATACCCGGGGCTACAAGAACCCCTCTTACTGATTCTCTTCTCTGCTCACACAATGCTTCAACATATCGGCGCAACTGTTGTACATCTTTTGTTCCGGCAGTTCTTCGCTTTACTTCGACAATAGTTAGAACCCCATCACGATCTAAGCCAAGAATGTCGATATAACCAAACTCGGTGTTCCGTTCCTTAGATAATACTTGAAATCCAGGCATGATCAAGTTTGGATGTCGCTCCAAGTATTCAACCAAATCAGCTTCACTCCCGACTAAGCTCTGTTGCGTCTTTTCTCCTTGATAGATGATAATAGCGTCTATTGTTGAAAATCGAACCTCGATATAGCTCCCTCTTTTTGTTCGAGATTCTGCACGTATGATCAATTCTCCATTCTCAGCCTTTAGTGAAATAGCGGAGGATGTTTGCCAATTGATAGGTTTCATTCCTTGCAAACCATGAAGTAATGCGGTCTTGTCTTTCTTTAACAAGAGAAGCTTTTCCCCTAGCTCTGTTGTTGCAGAAGCCGAGCCTTCATAGAACGCGCTACATTTGCCATAAATTGAGATAAGCGCCGTTCCCAAGTATTTGGAAATCGCTTGCTTAACTGCATCGGCAGAATCATCTTGAATAACGATCACTCGGCTCATGAGTTACCAACTTTCTGATATTATGCGAAGACTTCAAAAAACATCTTGGAAAAAAAATGACAAAAACGTTTGCTAATTAGAATTGACTGCGCGTTCTTGCATTATTCTGACGATTTCATCGATCACGGCCAGCAAGATTTTTTCTTCCCTTTCATCAATGTGTTTATCCTCTTCGATAAGCAGAATAATGTTTTCTATGATTTCCCGTTTCTTTTTTTCAAAGAGTTCTTCTGAAGAAGAACGCACAAAGCCAAAATCATTGAAGTCTTCTGTTGCTTTTGAAATTGCTTCCAGTAACTTGAATTCATCGATTGTTACTTTTCCATCCTCACTCGCTGCTTTGATAGCGGCCTGAATGACTCGTTTCCATTCTTTTTCCATCGAATCACTTGATTGATTCTGTTGAGTTCTCCCATGCACTGATAAATAAGAGCTTTACTGAATCGTGAAACCCTTTATCGCTTGATTGAAGACAAACGAAATCCTTCTCTCCCCTTTCATTAATCATTCCAAATCCTCCCAACAAAGTATCGGGTTGTTCGCTAACACACCAAATCGTGTCGAGTTTCTCCATTACTCGGACAGGTACGTGTTCCATCTCCTTTAGGATTTCTTTTTCCCCTGGATCATCGATACCTGTAAAAGAAGTGAGTATTCGGATGTCGACACCTTCTAACTTCTTCTCCTTTATAACTGGCAATAAGGAGTATTCTTGAATGTCAAAAAGAGTATCAATTGCCAGATAAAAGTATTCGGTTGACATTTCAAGGATCTCATGGATTGTCTGGAAAACAGACCGGTTACCGCGGAGCGTCCACATGACAGGAAAGTCTTTTCTCTTAGCTCTTTCCCAGATTGCTGAGAGCCCTCTTCTCGCCAGACGAATCTTGTCAATATACTCCGCTTCGATATTGTCGATCACCTTATCAGGGGTTTCAGGGACATAATAGTTAGCAATTGAATCTCCTATTTGTCCTTTAACGAAGCCTTTGTCTTGCAAACGATCAAGCGTTTGGTAGACCCGATTGGTTGGAACCAATGATGTTTTGGAAATCTCAGCAGCAGTCCCCCCTCCTAGCTGAACAAGGGCAATGTAGACCTTGGCTTCGTACTCGCTAAATCCAATGAATTTTAACGCCTCGACAAGATTTCGATCCATGCATTCTTCAATGGCTTTTTTCAGTTAAAACCTTAACCTTCATGTTGAAGGAGAATGTTATATCTTGATCGCATTTACTTTGTTCAGGGATAAATTCTGGTCATTAATTCCCTAGGACTATAGAAAAAAGGTTAATGGGCAGGAATGGTGGAGTCTTAACGCTCACGATTGATTGGGTTCTTGTTCTAGTGTTGCAGAGGGATCAGCGACAGGTTCTTCATCAGTTGAAGAAGTTGCTGTTTTTGGTATCATATTATTAAGTTCGTCAATAATATTGTCGATGGGATCTTCGACGATTCTTGAGGCTATGTTGTGAGCTAGGTTAGCAATCTGATCTTTGGACATTGAGTGGGGAATTCCGTCGTAACTAATTGAGACTGATGCAACGGCAATTGCGTAGGACAGAGCTTCTTTTATGGATTTGTCTTGTGCTCTCAAATACGCGTATGTTGCTATGAGGACATCACCCGCACCGGTGGTGTTTACATAACTCACAGAAGGAGCAGTCGCATCATATTTGATTCCTTGATGCATGATGGTAGCTCCCTTACGCCCTCTGCTAACCAGTATTTCAACAGAGGAAAGAAGTTGCCGAAGCTCGTCTCTGTTAAAGTGGTGAAGGTCTAGTAGAAAGGTCAACTCATAATCAGATGCTTTAATAAGATTTGCTGACTCAATCGCGTGATAATCTGAAAGGAAATATCCGCGCTTAACAGCTCCGATTTCACCGGTTCTAGTGAAGCCTTGAATATCAACTGCGAGAAATTTTGACTGGCTTCGTATTTGCTTGAGGACGCCATTTGTTACTTCCCGGCACACCGGACTCACGATTGCCAGATCGCTAGCCACAACAGCTTCGATCTTGTCGGCCTTTGTTAGGAGCTCCATCTGGTGCTCATGACCTCTGCGGGGAAAAGAAAACTTCGTTGTTTCTTTCGAAAGGCTCACAATGTAATTTAGCTTATCTTGGGTTTCTCTAATGAAACGAGTCATATCAGAAGGGTTACAGGAAGTTATAATGATCGGTTTGATTTCAAAAAAGTCGAAAAGAATGATGCCTCCGTAGTTAGGGGGCCCTCCAATCATTAGTTCTCCTTCTATGTCATCAAGCGTGACATGCCCATAAATAGTTACTTTCATTCTTGTCACTCCAGTTCAATTGTTGCGGGAGGTTTTTGAGTAATGTCATAGACAACCCGATTTACACCGCTAATTTCATTGACAATTCGGGATGAGATTCTAATAGCTAATTCTTTTTGTAGGTTATAAATGTCCGCGGTCATTCCATCAGTGGATTCGACCAGCCTCACAAGAACCATGTCTTCGTAAGTGCGCTGATCACCCATTACTCCCACAGTTTTTACGGGTAGTAGAGCCGCGTAGGCTTGCCAGATATCGTAATAGACCTTTGCTTTTCTTAATTCATCTATGAGGATAGAATCTGCTTTTCGAAGAGTTTCAACTCTTGAAGGAGTAACTTCCCCAACTATTCTTACTGCAAGGCCCGGGCCAGGAAACGGATGTCGGAATAGAACCTCGTATGGGAGACCTAGCTCCAAACCCAATGTTCGAACTTCGTCTTTGTAAAGATCAGCTAATGGTTCAATTAGGGAAAGTTTCATTTTCTCCGGTAGGCCACCGACGTTGTGATGTGATTTGATGGTGGCGGCGTTCTGACTTGCCTTAGCACTTTCAATCCGGTCAGGATAAATGGTTCCCTGTGCAAGATACCTAAATTGGCCAAATTTTTGAGCCAAGTGTTTTGCTTCCTGCTCAAAAACCTCGATAAAAATACGCCCAATAATTTTGCGTTTTTCCTCGGGATCACGTATTCCTCTAAGCGCATCTAGAAATCTCTCTGAAGCGTCGATCCTAATGAAATGTTTTAGACCAATAGTTTTGGCAACAAGAGATACATGCTCGTAGTCATCATTTCGTAACAATCCCGTGTCTATGAAAACACAATAAAGATTGTCGGTGTATTTTCGATGCAAGACGGCAGCAGTAACAGAACTATCCACACCACCAGAGAGTCCTAGTAAAATGTTTCCTTCAATGTCAGGCAAGCAGATTCTGTCCAAGATGGGGGTTTGCGTCTCCTTGGGAGAGAATCCGGCAAGTTTTAAGAAATTGCGTAGCATTACTCGCCCGTTAATTGTATGAGCAACTTCAGGATGAAATTGTAGTGAATAAATCTGACATTCGTCATTTGCTATTGCAGAATAAGGATCATTAGTCGAGAACGCGATTGATTCAAACCCTTCTGGCAGTTCTCGCACGAAGTCTCCATGGCTCATCCAGACCTGTTGGGAACGTTCAAGTCCATGAAATAATGAGTGGTCATTCTCGATTTGAATTTCAGCAATGCCATACTCGCGAGATGTGCTTGATTCAACCTTTCCCCCTAACATGTGCACAATGAGTTGGTGACCGTAGCACACTCCCAAAATGGGGATTTTCTTCTTGAAGATGGTCAATGGTGGCATTATTGCATCTAAGTCATAAACGCTCCTGGGCCCACCTGACAAGATAATTGCTTGAACAGAATCGAGTCGTTCAATCTGAAAGGCTTGAACGGGGATTAGTTCTGCGGTAATGCCAAATTCTTGTACACGTCTGAGAATTAGGTGAGAATACTGGGATCCAAAGTCAAGGATCAAAACTTGCATGTCTATGATCTCGTTTTCGCATGAGTTGATAACTCTTCCTCATTTCGAAGATAGAATTCCAAAAGAATGAAAAAATGATCTGATCCTTTGTATAAAGATAAGGAAAAATTAATTCACTAACAACACGTGTAGTATTCTAAAGCAGATGATGAGAACAAGAGACAATAGAAGAAAGAAGCTCTGGAGCGGATAACAGTTTTTACACTTACAATCTATTTGAAGTGGATTCAGCATTAATCATCTGAGGGTTTTGCAGCACGTATTGATAGTGCATGCAGTGATGCGCCAGAAACTTCGAATTTTGTAAAATTCCCATAAGAAAGAATCCGGTTTATAATGCCTCGAACCTCGGATTCCTTTTGGGCGAAGAACCTAACTTTTCCGCCAAAAAGCCCAAAATCTGGCCAAATTCTTCGAGCTTCAGATTTTTTGAATTTCTTTTTCGGGGTCATGATGATTTCGTATTTATAGGGTAATTCCATGATCAAGTCATGAGCTTGCATTATTCTAGCAACGGTCCCGCCTCGATTTAGAATCATGACTCGCTCACATAACCGATCCACAACTTGGCTATCATGGTCTACCATAATCATGGTTTTCCCGTTAAGGTAGGTGGACAGGAATTCTATGACTTGTTCTTTGCGATTAACGTCTAGAGTGGCTGTTACCTCATCAAGTAATACGAGCGGAGCGTCTTTCATCAGACCAATTGCTAACCTAGTAAGTGCTTTTTGTCCTTCAGAAAAAGATTCGATTCTATCATTTAATTTATGAGTGAGATTCATTATCTCGATAAACTCGAATGCGGGGTCTGGGCTGGCCTTTTGAGCCCTAGCAAAGAATTCGAGGGTTTCCCTCAAAGTCAGTTTACGGTGAAAATCAAGACCTGGAGAAACAAAAGAGATCAGTTTTCGGACTTCCGCTTCTTCGGTTACTAGGTCATAACCCAAGATTGAGCAGTCTCCTTCATCTGGTAAGTATAGGGTTGCCAGAATTTTCATCAGAGTTGTTTTTCCACTTCCGTTTGGACCCACAAGTGCAATCTTATCATGCATAGGCAAGCTAAACGTAATATTGTCTAAGACACGCTTGGGTTCTGACGCGCCAGGAATTTTGAAATCTTTTGCCAGACGACGAGCGGTAACAGCATACATCATAATGGATCGCCCTCTAGTAGAATTCCAATGTGCCCCATTTTCTGGCAATTCTGGTCGCCCTATCGACCACGAACCAAGAAAAAGCGAAGAACACGAAAGAAAGCAAGAGCATGAATTGAATCACAAAGTCTCCAAATCCTACCGAATGAATCGGGATACCATATACTTCTGGGAACCCCGAGAAACTATGTCCGTCTTTTGAGATTCCCCCAGAGGTTATGCTTGCTGAGCTATTGACTGTAAAGATCCATCGCATGAGTTCTATGCTGAAAGTTGCGGGAAACCAAATGAGAATATTCGAGAGCTTAAACCCAAGAGAATTCTGGGTTGCAGAGTCAAAACTGAATATTGGGACAATTCCCCCCACAATTACTCGGACGAGATACATTGAGACTTTATTGAATGTTGTTGTTTTCTTAAAGAGTAGGGAAACACTGGCAATTAGGAAAGTAATACCAGCAAAGAAAAACCAAGAGATAACAAAGGTTACAAGAATTCCTTCATAGAGTTCTAGGGATGAAGGAAGCATTCCTCTCATCAAGAGGGCAGGTACAACAATTAGGATCAGAACCAATGTCCACTTAATAGTTGCCGCAATGTATCTGCCAAAAAGTACTATGGAAGGAGTTACATTATTGGTGATGAGAAACCCCATTGTGCCAAGTTGAGATTCTTCTTGGATTGCCGTGACTGTTGTGTCTGTTACTCCATTAAATACTGTGAAGAAGGCAGTACCAACAATGAAGAAACTGATCATGTCGTACGGAACGTACTGAACATCTCCTCCGGTGGCACTCCAAGCAGCCCCAAGACCAACAAAGACAATAACATTCAAATAACTCCAGCCAATTTCGACTCCCAATTGAAATTTGTAACGAAAATCAATTTTCAAACTTCTCCAAGCTACAAGAAATGCTAACATTGCTTGGGTGAATATTGAATAAGCATAGTTCTGGATTGTATTAAATGTCGGAAACCTAGACAGGTAAGAAGCCACTGAGAATACTGTAAATTAATTCATAATTGGGTTTTTTGTTTGTATTCTAATGCACATGTCTTTTTGCCTTGGCGCGTTTTTTTCTTGTAGATTTCTTTGACCTTTGTTTCTTCTTAGAAGGCGATTTTACAAGTTCTGCATATTCTTTTGCTACCTTTGCCTGGGATTCCATTCCAAGAACAGTGGAAATTCGATAAAGAGCTTCAAACCGATGAACCACAGCGTCAAGGAAAGTAACCAAATCCCCAGTATACGCGGTGAGATCATAATTCGATTCAAGAAATGATATGACTTTTGAGGGAGTATCCCCTTGGATTCTTCTCTGGATAATGAGCTTTGCAATACTGATTTGACCACAGTCACAGAATGGTCTTTCTTGATGAGAACATGGATACAATAGATCAATCCATAGCCTAAGTCTGTCCAAAACATAGGGATCCATGTCTTCTTTTCGGTATAATGTAAAGTCTCCGCTAAGTAAATCGAGAACACGGTTTGAGAAAAATTTCGTGCTACCTCTTGCTTTAACTATTCGTTCTATCCGACTTTGGATGCGAGAAGCAAGATGAAGATTTTCGAAAGGTTCTAGTCTTGCAACAATATCAAGGACATCCATGCCTTTTAATTGCTGAACTGTACGATGCACAACAGTTGGGTAAATGAAACTGGTAGATGTAGCAATTCCAAGGGATGTTGCTTCAAATCCTTTTCCTTTAGCATTAATCAGTTTGATTTCAAGCAACGGTTTTACCAAATCCTTAGTTCGATTCGTTTGATAATACATCGATTGGTGGAGTTTTCGAAGGGTTCTTGCGGGAACTAGCTGTGTGGATGAGATCATTGCAAGTAATTGATCTTGCTCGGCCTCAAACGTGATGTTACCTTCGATAGCTTCGATAGGTGCGGTAAGCAATTTTAGCCCTACTTGATCCTCTGTTTCGTCCATTTTGGCATATAGCTTTGCGCCGGGTTCTAGGAGAAGATAGACTTTCCCTATTTCATGTTTTCCATATCTCCCTGCTCGCCCCATCATTTGGTGGAATTCGGCGACTCTAAGCCATCGTGCACCCATAGCAGGGCATTCAAAAATAACTTGACTTGAAGAAAAATCAACACCAGCTCCCAGTGCTGCAGTAGTAACGATTGCATCGTATATGCCTTCTTCGAACCCTTTTTCGATTCTTCTTCTTTTCACATACGGTAAACCAGAGTGATAATAAGTAGCTTTGATGTTGTCTCGACCTAGTTTGGAAGCTAATTCTTCACATCCTCTTCTAGTTGGCGAGAAAACAATTGTTTGCCCTTTGAACTTCATTTTTTTTGTTCTTCTAAGTTCATTTCTAATGAGCTTCGAGATGATTGGGATTTTGCTCTCTCCTGGCTGTGTAAGAATGACATGTCGTTCTAGAGCCACAGGTCGGTCATGATTCTCAACTAATCTTAGTCCGTAATGATTTGCGATTTCTTTTGAATTACCAATGGTGGCGGAAAGAGCAATGATTTGAACAGTGGGAAATAAGTGTCTTAGCCTAACGAGAGTCCCATCAAGTTCAATGCCCCTCTCTTCGTCACCTAATAGTTGAAATTCATCTATGACAACAGTGGCCACGTCTCCTAATTCGTTAGCGCGTTTGCTTCTCAATAGAAAGTCTATCGCTTCAATAGTTCCGACAATAATGTCACGATCCTCTATGCGTGTATCAGGCATGATTCGGTCTTCGTCTCCGAGATCAAGACGAGTCATTCCAACACGAATCCCAACTTTCAGCCCAGAGGGTGAATATCTCCGGAGAAAGTAGTCATATTTCTGATTAGTAAGAGCCACTAAGGGGGTCAGAAAGAGCATTTTCCCTTTTCCAGAAAGAAGGTTGTATAGTCCAGCAATTTCACCAATTAGGGTTTTTCCAGAAGAGGTCCCAGCAATAACAAGCAGATCTTCACCGTCGAGGAGACCAGCGTTTAATGCTTCTAACTGAATCGGCAGTAATTCGGAAATTCCTTTTCTTATGAATAGCTTCTTTAACTCAGGAGACAACGGAGTCTCATTTAGAGGTTTTGGTTTGACTGGAGCAGCTTCAATGATGTCATAAAGTGTATGGGACTTGGAAAAACTTTCTTCATGAGTTGGGCTGACTGGCTCTAATGTTTCGAGGGCATCTTTGAGGGTTCTCGTCTGAAGCAGTTTTTTCCGTGCATAGTCAATGAGCGATTGGGTCTGATGAAATCCCAGATTTGAGATATGAGATTTTATGATTTCCATGGCACAATCAGAACATAATATTCTACCGTCAAAGCCGCGAATTACTTCTTTTTCTTGGAGCAGGGTAAGCCTTTGATATTTTTGTAAGCAATCATAGCAGAGAGGCGCTATTTTGTAAGGGTTAATTTTGAACGCACGCAGATAAGAAAGGAAATCTTGTTTTCTCCAAAGAGAGGAATTCAAAGGTACTAAGATGTACTTTGCACCAACTAGTAACTGAGTAAACTCTTCTGCTTTCCAGAACTGACTCATCCTAGTTTTCATCTTGACAAACTTGTATGGTCTGAGACCCCCAGGATCGTCAGTGAAAAACGCCTTTCCATGCAAGAAGGGCTTTGATGAAATGTTCTTTTTCAAGATTTTATACCCAAGAACCTCTATGGAAAGCAGGGAGGAATCCCAATTTGTGAGAACAACGAGGTAGTTGGGCGGAAAAATCATTGACGATGTATTTTTCGTTTGTGGGTTAATAATTTAATAGGTTGGTACTTAATCGAAACCTCTTGACAAGTTCTATCTTTACTGGGGAGGGGATGTTGATTCCCGTATACTATTCTGCGGGTACTCCCGTTAGTTTCTGCATCATTTCGAGAAGGTCTTGACGCTTATCAAAGTATTTGTGAATCGGTTCAAGAAGAGTGTTGATAGCCTCAACTACTCCAGATTTTAGATCGACGGGAGAAAGTTCGCCTTGCGAATATGCCTTTTCGAATGCTTCCCATGTTGCGTATGAAACATCTCCCCCATATTTCTCTGGCCTTCTGACGTCAAACCGTTCTAGATTGGGGAATATAACTAGTTTGACTATTTGAGCGACAGGATTTCCATCGATTTCTTTTGGAGGGCATAATGCTTTCTTGATTTTCTTAGAAACAGTCTTTGGTTTGTCATGAATAAAGATTGCGGACATTGGCTTAGATTTGCTCATTTTTATCTCTTGCATTTCTTCTGGGGTTAAATCCATTCTCCCCCCAGCGCCTGTTAGCCCCATAAGCAAAGGGGTATGGATCACGATCGGCTTTTCCCAGCCAAGTTTTGGAAATACTTCTCGAGCTAAAACATGTATTTTTCTTTGATCTGTCCCACCAAGAGCAATCTGGAGATCCATTTCTCTGATATCAGCAGCCTGCATTGGAGGGTAAAATAACCATGAACTATTGATATCTTGACTTTCTTTTCTCCCCATGATTGGAAGACAGCGAATTATTCGGGTAAGCGTTGCTTGTTTCGCTACCCGCAAAACTTTTTCCCAATATTCGGCTCTTGAGGCTAGTTCTTTTGAATAAATGTATTCAATGTTTGCTCCTTCCAAGCCAACCGAACGCATGGCATGTTCGAAGTATTCACCGGCCATTCGAATTGCCTCAATATCGCCACCTAACTTGTCGTTGATGTAGGAATGCCAATCAGCAAGGAAGACAATAGTATGAATGCCGGCGTCAGCGAAGTCTTTGAGTTTCTTACCTACAATGAAGCCTGTTCCCAAGTGGAGATATCCGCTGATTTCGAAGCCGGCGTATGCACGAATTTGTTTTTTCTCTTCTAAGATTGTTTTGACTTCGTCAGGTTGAATTACTTCCTCAGTGTTGCGAGTAACAAGATTGTATCGTTCTTCAACAGACATGCTATGAGGAGTTTCTTACAACAAGATTAAATGTCTTGGCGTTTTGTTTTGCAAAGAAAGGAGGATTTATCGAAACACGAAATTTTTAAGGAAGGAATAATGGAGGAGGGGAATCGCTCGCTTCTAGTGGATGGTGATTAGGCTTGATCTAGTGTGAGAAGCCTTACTCGTTCGGGGCTGCCTCGAATCTCTCCTTTCACGGTGGCAGCAACGACGTCGATGTTTTTCTCTGCTGCAGCTTCTGCAATTCTACGAGTCAAAACACCGTCATACACAATTGCGTGAATTCCGTTGTCCAGTTGTTTGATTTTATCGTAGAGCTTTGCTGTGGGTACTTGTTCAATAACGACGTAGTCTTTATCAAGTAGGTATGATTGGAATGAACCCTTTAATTTGGGTGCGTATGCTTGAATGGCTGCTTTTAAGGGAGGGTCTAAGGGTGGGAAGCGTGAAGAAGTGGAGGCTCTGTGTGAATCATGTCTTCTCCCTGTTCTTTCCGTTCTTCGATGTTTGCGTTCTGGTCTTCGTGTACTTGATTTAGATTTTGTCCGCCTTGTTTCTGTTTTCGCCATTCTTTCAGAAGGCTTTTCCCGACGAGGCTTTTCTAGCGTCTTCGCCTTGGTAACATATTCTCCAGACCGATGTCCTGTGAGATATTTGGTCTGTTCTAGTGGGGTCTTATTTGCCAATGCTTCGTGGATTTCCTTTGGTGTCAGATCTTCAACTTCTTTTCCTTTTGGAGCCCGGGCTACAAAATCGGGTCTTGCGACTTGGAGAAGTTCTTTTAGGATAAATTCGCCGCCTCTGTCCCCGTCAAGGAAAGCAGTTGTCGTTCGTTTCTTGGTAAGTTCTTTTACTGTGTCCGGAATACTTGTGCCGCCCACTTCGATTGCATTCTTGATACCGGCTCGAAGTAGGTTGATTACATCAGCTCTTCCTTCTACGATGATGATTTCTTTGCTTGTTGGTAAATCTTCGCCTGCAGCAAGGTTCTCAGGACCGTATTTGATAAGTCCCTCAACCTTCTTTTGCTTTTTCTTTTGACTGGAAGGCGCTTTCTTGGTTTTTTTGGTTTTTTCCTCGATAAGCGAGGTTACTTCTGGAAACTCGGTTTCCTCTTCTTCCCACCCTTTAACGATTTCTGCTGCACGCTCAATGATTTCTAGACGCTTGGCTTCTCGAACGTCCTCAATCTTTTCTAGCGTTACTTTTGCATGACATGGACCCACTCGATCCACAGTTTCAACTGTTGCTGCAATTATAGCAGTTCGAACCTTATCGAGGTTTGTAGGGAGTTCAATGACTCCTGTTGTTTTTCCCCCTTCGCTTTTGGGCTTAACTTCAATCCTACCTAATTGGCCGTTCTTTTGAAGATCACGCAGATTGAGATCTGGTGGCAACAAACCATCGGTTTGACCGAAGATAGCACCGATAATGTCGGGGCGTTCTACAACACCATCCACTTCGAAGCGAGCAATGATTTTGTATTTGATGGTGTTTTCATCCATTTTTACGCCCATTACGTTCACCTGTCATTGTTGTTTTTGTTTCAGTGATTTGTTTTAACGCATTGTATAGCAGTAATGTGTTAATCAGCTAGGGGTCTTACTTATTGGAGAAAAACCCCAATCGATTCTCAGATTGACAGCAATATTCCACAAACAATTGGCATCGTCGCTTAGGTTTGTGTTCGATATACGATAGGGAGAACCTATTCTTTGCAAGGACGATCGCATCGACGACACCTAATTGTTCGCGTGGAAAGTTCCGCCAGCTTGAATCAAATAATAAGCTGTCAAGTACTTTTTGACTGGATCTGTTTTATAATGTTATCTCTAAGACATTTTTCAAGCCAAAATTGTCTCAATAAGTCAATCAGGGACTACTTCCTCGATTTCGTGTTCCTCTATAATTATCAAAGCTACGCTCTCTATAGTGGCGATCGCTTGCTCAACATATTCGTCAATGTCCGCAGCTCTGTCTTGCCACGTAATTCTGAAAAAAAAGAGTAGCTCTACTGATCCTTGTAGCTCATCGTAAAAATTCAATTCTAGTCTTGGCTTACGAAAACTTCCTCTGGAAAGTTCCTCCTCGGCAGTCCAGATTCTAACATTAAGCTCATCTTCGTCGATATAGTCTATGTCGCTTCTGACGTAACCCCGCAAAACCATGTGAACTTTATAGTATCCCGAGAACATGACTAGCTTCCCATGCATTATGGAGATTTTCTGAATTATAAGGATGGGCTTGGCTGAGTAGGTTTAGAAGTAGATAGCATGCCTTTGTCTTCTCTTTGAGTCGCATCGGGTAAGTCAATGAAACGCCTTGCCAGGTCAATATGTGCTGGTAATAAGATGTTTTCAAGAACTTCAGATATTGTAGAGACGGGAATAATCTCCACCTTGTCTTTAATATCGTCCGTTAGGACTAGATCAGCGACATTCTGTTCAGGTAACAAGACACGTTTGATGCCTGCTTCAATAGCTCCTTCTACTTTTGCTGTCACACCACCAACTGGAAGAACTTCGCCTCTAACACTGAGGCTCCCTGTCATGGCGGTGTCTTGTCTAATAGGAGCGTTTTCAATGGCAGAAATCACTGCTGATGCGACTGCAATGGAAGCGCTATCTCCCTCAACGCCATAGGTACTCACGAATTGCACATGGATGTCATAATTCGTAATGTCGTGTCCTAAGAATTTCTTGACTAGAGCAGAAACGTTTTGGACTGCTTCTCGAGCGATTATCCTAAGTTGTCCTGTGGCAATTATCTTACCTTCTCTGGAACTACTTGCTGGTGCAATTTCAGCCTCAATGGGAATGACGACACCAGAATCAGAGCCATAAACAGCTAACCCATTAACGCGTCCAACTTTCGTTCCCTCTGTAATTATTAGGTTGTATTCTTTTCGTTTCGAAACTAGTTGATCGGTTACTTGATGTTCAAGAGTTCTTGCTAGGATCTTAGCATCTCTGACTTCTTGTTCCGTGACATAAGGCTTGTTGCGCTCGATGGCAAGATCTCCAGCAGCACGAATGAGGCCACCTAAGTCTCTTAACATAAGGGTCAGTCTGTTTTTCCTTCCAGCTCTTCGTCTAGCCTCAATAATGATTTCTTCAACAGCATGTTTAGTAAAGTGTGGGATATGTTTATCCTTGACTACTTCCTGAGCAACAAATCGTGCTATTTTTCGTCGATTGTCGAGAGTGTCTAGCATAGTTGTCTCCATGTAGATTTCGTACCCTTGTCCTCGGATTCGAGATCTTAGAGCGGGATGCATGTTTCTGACGGTCTCCATGTTTCCAGCAGCAACAAGGATGAAATCACATGGTACAGGATCGGTTCTGACCATTGCTCCAGAAGATAATTCGCTTTGCCCTGTGATCTGGAATTTCTTTTCTTGAATTGCCGTGAGCAATTGCTGTTGTGTCTTGATGTGCAATGTCCCGATTTCGTCAATGTAAAGCACTCCTCGATGTGCGCGATGAATTAGACCTACCTCTACTCTTTCATGAGGAGGAGTTCCAAGTCCTCCGCTCTGAAAGGGATCATGCCTAACATCTCCTAACAATGCTCCAGCATGTGCTCCAGTTGCATCGATGAAGGGAGCCATATCCGAGTGCGAATTATCGACTAGCAATTTTGGAACCAAGATATCGCTCCTAAGACGCATCTGGGAAATAACCATGAATGCAAACAACGCGACGAGCATTGCCAGCAGTATAGTGTCGATACTTCCCCCAGAATAAAAGATTGCAATCAAGATGATTGAGAGAGGAATGATAAAAGCAAGCATCTGTTTGAAACCCTCAGATTTCCGGGCTTTTTCCAAAGCAAGGTCAACATGAAGTTTGCCTTCACCGGCTGGGAGGGTAATAATTTTGGGATTGTTGGGGTTCTTAAAATTCGCAACACAGAGGATATCTTCTAATCTTTCTTTGGGGAGCAACTCGGCCAAAGCGTGACCAAGCATTGATTTACCAGTGCCAGGTTCACCGATAAGCAAAACGTTCCTTCTTTGAAGCGCAGCTTTTTGGATAATTTTGACTGCCTTGTCCTGTCCTATAACTTGGTCAACAAGCCTAGGAGGAACTGTAAGCTCGTCAGTTGTTTTGAATTCAATATCTAGCAAAGGGTCTGATGATAGGACAGTTTCTTCTTTTTTCTTATTGTCTGGATTCATTATTCGATCCTCGCTATTGCTGTTTTGCTTTTCAGTCTGTCCGTCTCTGCTCGAGAATGCAATCACGATTCTTGTTTTCCAATGTGCGATGTTCCTGAGAAACCGATCAAGGTCGATTCTTTGCAGAGAGGCTTCTTTTCCGATTAGCTCTTTTGCCAGCTCTAAGATTATTTGCTCTGTTTCTACTTTTATGAGTGGCGGAATAAACAGATTCCATGTTTGGTCTGTATCTTGGTAAAGGAAGGCACCGATACCTTCTTCTGGCAATAAACGGATGTCATTCTTATTTTCTGAGACAATGCCTCTTCTGAATAGGTCATGGACATCTATGTCCCTAAATTCTTCTGCATTCAAGTCATAAAGGAAGATTCTCATGGTTCTTCTCCTTGGCGAAAATCTCCTTCCAAGAGCTCCTCCTTGCGTTCAAGGCTGAATGGAGAGTTTTCCTTGTGCTAAAATGGGTTCAAACCCTTAAAAACTAAACGTTATCTCGAAAGTTTTGACTCCCTCCGCAAAGATTTTCTGCTTTTGCGAGAAACACAATTCGAAGTAGCATGCTATTGTGCCCGGGATCGAACCAGCGCAGCATAAGTCGGGAACTGGCGGAGATATTGGACATAGATATCTTAAACACAAACATCAGCACTTTCCCAGACGGCGAAGTGTATTTGCGAATCGAGGACCATGAGAAGGTCCCCGGAGAGATCGTCGTCGTGGTTCAATCCCTTTACGCTCCTCAGGAGCGAAATCTGTTCACAATACTGAATCTCTCAGAAACCTTAAAGGACTTGGGCGCAAGAGAAGTTTGGGCAGTTATTCCTTACCTTTGCTATTCCAGAGCGGACAGAGTCGTTTTACCTGGAGAAGCGGTCTCAGCAAAAACTGTGTTGAAACTCATGGAAGCGAGTATGATTTCAAGATTATTCGTGGTCGATGTCCATAATGAAGCTATTTTCAAGTTCACTGACATGGATGCGATGAATATCTATCCATCTAAGGACTATGCTCAATATCTAAAAGAACATGGTGTCAGCCCTGATTTAATCGTAGCACCTGATGAGGGGGCAAAGCTCAGAGCCCAGCTCCTTGCAAACGAGTTCGGCATTCCAGCTGTAGCAATGAAGAAAATCCGAGACCCGTTCACAGGAGAAGTACAAACATCATTAGGAGAATTTAATCGGGAAGCCGCAGAGGTCGTCATTGTTGATGACATTGTTTCGACAGGAAGCTCGATCGCAGAAGCTAGCAGAATGCTGATAGCACAAGGAGTGGAAAAAGTTCATGTGATTGTTTCCCATGTTATTGGCGAAAGGGCCCCGGAACGGCTCCACTCGATGGCC
This sequence comes from archaeon, assembly GCA_024276795.1. Classification (GTDB taxonomy): domain Archaea; phylum Asgardarchaeota; class Heimdallarchaeia; order Heimdallarchaeales; family JAJRWK01; genus JAJRWK01. Next base: position 55,549 of record JAJRWK010000063.1, read on the forward strand.
AACGGGGTCATTGCAGCAAGTACTTCAATTCCATCATCCATATCAGTGATCAATATAACCAAGTCTCTCGCAGAAGCCATTGAGGCTTCCGGTGAGTGATACAATGATCGATGTTTTCTTCAAAATCTCCTTTAGATACGATGACTTAGGAATGCTTGAAGCAAGAGTATTTATCGAGGATATAGCTGAGGGAAAAATCAGACAAGAGTGGGATTCCTTAGGGATAGGGGCGAGTATTCCTCAAGAATCCATTGCATCAGCAAAGCGGCTGGCACTAACACAGAGGTTATTGGTTTCACCCGTTTTCCTAAAAGAACCACCACTGCAAGAAAGAATGATTGAAAGTTTCATATCCAAGCTACATGAATATTCTTTCACAATTCCGAAAGTTGTGAGAAATCATGCATCCTCCTTTCGAGTCAGAGTTAAGAGGCATGGGCATGGAGTCCCCAAACGACTCACTCCCCTTCTCGAAAGACAAGTTGGTGCACTAGTGAAGAAAAAAATTGGTCTCAGAGTCAACCTTCAAAATCCAGATATAGTCCTTTATGTGGAGTACTCCAAGGATTTAGCAATTATTGGGTGGGGAATCCCGGTTTCAAGCGTGTATGAATATGAGAAAACAGGACCAAAAACAAGACCGTTTTTTGGAGTGGGTGTGTTGGATCCGGTGGTGGCGAGAGTACTGGTTAATCTTACAGGAATTAAGAAGTCAGAGGTTCTTCTAGATCCCTTTTGCGGAATGGGAGGAATACTCATAGAAGCAGGTAAGGTTGGTAGCTTCGCCATTGGAGGAGACATTTCGAGACACAAAGTGTACGGCGCTAGAATTAATCTAAAAAGCGAAGGCCTCCCTAACAGCGAAGTGGTTAGACATGATGCAGTTCACTTACCCTTTCGAAGAATCAGTTACGTCGCAACAGACCCTCCCTATGCAATTGGAACGAAAGTCTTCGGTGAAAAATCTGCAGAAAAATTGGTCGAAAACTTCCTCTCAAAAGCAAGGGAAATGATGAATGACAAGGGAAGAATAGCGATGGCACTACCGGATTATATATTTGAAAAAATTAATGTGGGGAAAGCAGGATTCAAAATTCTTCATGAAGGAAAACAAAAAGTCCATGGAGGGCTCCACAGATTAGTAAGGGTGCTTTCAGTTGCCTGAACCAATTAAGATCATATTTGTTGGAACGTCTGCAGCAGTTCCAAGTATTAAGAGGGGACAATCGTGTACTGCGATACAGTTCAGTCAAGAAACAGTTCTTATTGATGTGGGCGAGAATGCTCAGCAAGCTATTCAAAGATTCAAGGTCAAAATTGGTAAGAAGCTCACAATTCTTTTGACTCACCTTCATCCAGATCATACTTTGGGTCTAATAGGAATACTTACCTCTCAAGAAATGATAGGACGTAAGAGACCGATCCAAATAGTCGCTCCTAAAGGGTTCATCGAGTTCATGAAGCTTTTATTCAGAGCTTATGGGATAAGGATTTCTTACTCCTTACAAATCTTTGAAATCCGTGAATCAAGAGGAGCTCTAGATATGGGGAGTTGGGTTCTTGAGTGGTTCCCAGCGATTCACTTTGATCCTTCCTATAGTTATGTTATCAGAGAAAAAGATCATCCTGGCAGATTTAATATCGAGAAGGCTCAACAGCTAGGAGTGCCCAAAGGACCTCTGTGGGGAAAGCTACAGCACGGAGAATCCGTGGAAATCAATGGCAAGAAAATATCATCAGAAGATGTTTTGGGGCCATCAATTCCTGGAAAAACCATTGTGGTGTCTGGAGACACGTCTCCCAACGAGGAACTAATTGAGAAAGGACAGAATGCAGACTTGCTCATTCATGAAGGGACGTTTCCCGCCGAGGAACAAGAAAAACACGAAAAATACAAGCATTCTAGAACAATTGACGCAGCAAGAATTGCTCGTCGTGCAAATGTTAAGCGTCTTGTGATTAATCATGTTTCCACGAGAGTTACTGATCATCGAAAAGAGGAAGAGAAACTTCGTGAGATTTTTCCAGATTTAGAAATTGCCACTGATGGATTAGAAATCGTTCTTCGTTATGAATAGATGTGTTGGTTGTGAGTAGGAAGCATGAAAAGAAGATGAGATTTTAAATCAACATTCATTACACTTGAGAAACATTTTTCTCCATGGAAATAACTAGTGTCGTGTGGCAGATTATCCGGTTTGGTTACTTCAATTAGTGGAAGCATTTATTTTCATTGCCCCAGCCTATTTTGCGAATGCAGTTCCTGTGATAACCAGTGGGTTAGGCCCAATTGATCGTGGAATGAAGTTTTTTGACGGAAAACGGCTTTTGGGTAAGAACAAGACGATTGGCGGATTATTAGGAGGAATATTGGCGGGAGAGATTCTTTGGATTGCCGCCATGAGCTGGCTTCCAGATTTTTACGAGGGATATCCCTTTTGGACAGGATTTGTTATGGGATTTGGAACAATCCTAGGAGACGCCACGGGGTCATTTGTTAAGCGCCGAATTAATTTACCGCCTGGTGGGCCGTTCCCTGTCATGGATCAGCTCGGCTTTGTCTTAATGGCTTATCTCTTGGTTTGGCTAGCGGGGATTAGTTTTCCTCTCTGGTATCTGTGGTATGTAATACCTATTACTTTGCTTGGACATTTGGGAGCAAATTATCTAGCTTATTTAATAGGCTGGAAAGATGTATGGTGGTAAAATTAGCAAGCCGATCATTAGAACATTCAGAAGAAAAGGGGTTTATTGACCTATTTTGCGGAGGTGGAGGGGCAGCTAGAGGATATGTTCTCGCAGGATTTATGCCTCTCATTGGAATAGACATAAATCAATATGCTCTCTCTACTTATGAAGCGAATTTTCCCACTGCCCAGATCATGAATAGAAACATTGCAGAGCTCCGAGGGGAAGATATTCTAAGCCAAATTAGCATAAAAAAAATTCCCATGGTAATTGCTTCTCCTCCATGCGAACCGTATACTTCTGCCAATGTGTCGCGAAAAAAGAGGCCAGAAGATAGGCTATATGAAGACCCAAAAGGACAACTCATGCTTCACGCGATCAGACTAATAGGAGACATTCAACCCGACGTATTCATTATCGAGAATGTTGTTCCCGCAATTTCAGGAGAGCTCGGTACAATATTGAAAGAAGAGTTAGCATATCAAGGGTACTCACGAGTTTACTATAATGTGATAGAGGCCCATCGTCATGGTATCCCAAGCATTAGGCGCAGAGTATTCATTTCCAATGTAAGGTTCACACTTCCGAACAGAAGACCTCCCAAGGTATTGAAAGCCATCGGTGATTTACCAGATCCAAGACTGCCACATGGGATTAATGGGCATGAATTTGTGCCTCTACCAGCTAAGCACGAAGAAACAGTATACAAAGTCCAGCCCGGTCGGTCTCTCGTTTTCTTTAGGGGTGCACACGAGGAGTTCAACAACTATACTAGACTCCGAGACAACGAAGTTGCACCAACAATTATGGGTAAATCAAGATTTATTCATCCAATTGACGATCGATTACTCACTCCACGAGAACACGCCAGATTGATGAGCTACCCAGATACACACGTGTTTTTCGGAGGAATAAGTGAACAGTTTAATATTGTGGGAGAGTCAGTTCCTCCGTTCTTAACAAAAATGATGGGGCAAGCCATTCAAGAAAAATCAGACCAACTCTGATCTGAAGCGATCCGTCAACAGGTGAACAACTCATAATATGTTATTGTTAGGCCCCCTTAACCAAACAAGTCCTAGCCCCCAAGTGGGTTTGTAAGTGAGTGTCGTATTTCTTAGCAATAGCAAAGCGTGGATTATTAATTGGTTGTGAGAAGAAAGGAGTGGAATATTTAGATCTGGTACTTAGCGCTTAGTCCACGCATATCATTGTCATCGTGGAACGAACTTTGTCGAGGCTTCGCAGATGCTTAGTTACGTCTTCTTTTAATTCTTCTAGCGTATCTGCCTCAACTTTGGCAATCAAGTCATAAATGCCATAGACAAGATGAGCTTCTTTTACCTCGGGGAGTTTCTTTAGCTTCTCCAAAACTTCTTCTTCTGCTGCCACTTCTGTGTTAATTAGAATATAGGCTGTTGCCATCTTTTCAATTCACCTCTTCAGAGCGAGATGCTCATCATAATTATGGAAAGATCCCCCATAAACTTTTTTGTCAAAAGTTGAGAGGGGCTTTTTCAAATCAGGTGAAAAATTATACAATTGAACGGAGCAATGACTCAAGAAAAATGATTTTCTGTGCAAATCCGTTCAGAATCGGGTGTATTCCCAAATCATTGGTCATTGCAGTCTCCAGTTCGAGAAGCGTAAACCTAGGTAACGATTAGAGTATATATTACTATAAACACTGTAGATAACAATAGTCGAAGAATTGTTAGTGTTCCTCCAACCTTGAAAAACTCTCCCCAACCAATCTTCCGCCCTGTCTTTTTGTAGTACAATGATAGGCCGAGGACTACAGGGGGTGCGCCGATTGGAGTAAAACCGCCGCCAAGATTGGTTCCAAGAATGAGAGCCCAAGCAATCGCAGTTCCATTCAATGATGAATCCTGGGTGGCAACTCTTAGAACGGGAGCAAGTGCCGCCGCCAAGACAATATTGTCAAGAATCCCACTAATTATCGCAGATGCCCAGAGAACAATGATAGCAGCTATCCACGTTTTCTCTCCGAGCATTCCAGAAATTACGTCGGCTATTGCTTCCATGACTCCAACTTCCTCAAGGGACGCTATGATAACGAAGAGTCCTTGGAAAAAAGCAAGCAAAGACCAGTCTAGTTTTGCAAACAACGAATCAAGGTTCTTTCCTGAAACAAGCACCATTAGAAGTGCTCCACCAATTGCAAGAACGGCAAGTTCTATACCCAATGTATCTGAGAACATAAAACTCAGCATAGAAACTATAAACGCAACACTTGTTCGATAAAATGCGTTTTTGTCTCTAACGACGCTCCATTCGTCGAATGCTTCAATCTTCTGCAACCGAACCTCTTCATTTAACTCAAATTCAATTGGAACGAGCTTCAGAAAAGCGTACATGACAAGGAAGAACATGGGCAAGCCAAAGAATAATGAAACCTTGAGAAAAGCGAGATAGCCGATGTTAAATTGAACACCTATTATCAGGTTAGTGGGTGAAGAGATAAGAGTGGTAAGACCACCTGTATTCGTTACAATGATTTCCATTAGAATATATGGCCAAGGATCGTAACCTAACTCATCACAGATAACGAATGTCAGAGCACCTACCACTAAAATGGCAGAGATTGTGTTAACAATGGCAGACAGAACCATAGTCAAAGCTCCTAAGAGCCAAAAAAGACGAAGGGGATCTCCTTTGGTTTTTTTGAGGAGTTTGATTGACACGTATTGGAAAATACCAACTTGTGTTGCGACTTCCACCATTAAGAGATTCCCTAAAATAACGCCTAGAATCAATAGATCATGTATTCGAATGAGACCTTCGTCGGGAGTTTCACCCACTAGAGGAATTCCTAAGAAATGGCCGGCTAAGATCGCGAAAAAGCCTCCTAAAGTCGCCGCTAGCACCTTGTCAAATTCCTTGTGAATAATTCCTACGTAAGTGATAACTAAGATCCCGACTAGAACTATCGCATCTGTTAGTGCCACAGCTTGCCCTACGCCGACCATTATTTTTCACCAATCACCAGACGACCAATATGGGAATGTCCTGTCGAAGGCCTTCTTTAATTCCTTCTGCTATGACTTGATCTAAACTTTTAGCACCAGTAATTCGAGGCGAAAAAACTAAGAGTTGGGGCGGTTTCTCTTCCGCGATCTGCTTGACAATACGAGCCATTTCACCTACTTTGACCGTCCTCCTCACTGAGACATCCTTAAAGGGCGTATTGATTTTGACCATTTCGAGCCTTGCTTCCTGTTTCTTAATAAGCTCTTGAAGAACGTCTTCTGGAGCCTTTTCTTCGGCTAACATAGACGCAGCATCCAGAGCTTGCTGATCAATAATATCCACTATTTCAACGGTTGCTTCGTTCACTAAGAACGTCAAAGTGGCGGAAAGAAGAGAAACAATGGAATCATCTTTTTGAGGCGAATAGAGAAAGCAAGTAGCGTTTTTGACCAAATTCGCTAGGGGATTGGTTACCATAAGTGTTAGAACATCCCTAGGCAGTTTTGTTATAAGGTTTTGCGCGAATTCTCCTAACGGATTGCTACTGTCCATGTCTCGAAATTCTGTAAGAGGAGGGGAAAACACGATTAGATCCGGGTCGAACCATGACATGATCGACATGAGTTGATCCATGACACCTTTTCCCTCGTCAAGAGGGCTCAGCAACAGATTAACCAAATCTTGGAACATTTCTGGTGAAAGCATCATTTCTTCCTTTGAGGTGGAAGAAAGCTCTTGTGTGGGGTCTCCTCCGAAGATTTCTGCTTCAAGAGGTGCTTTTTCTTCTTTTTCATCTTCCTTTTTCGGATGAGGAGAATAGAGTTCAGAAATTTTATCAAAAAACGTGGCAACCCTTGGATCCACGATCATTTCAACTTCTGTAAATTCGCGGTAGTGTTCATAAATTCGGCGTTGCTCTTTGATCAGAGCCAGGAATTCTTCGTATGAATCCTTAGCTGCGAGAAACAAACCACGGGGGTCGTAAATGAGGACCTTCATCACTTCCGCTCCAAGTAGGTCTCCCAAGTACTGAGCAGTCCAGAGAACGCTTTGATCGCCTTCGTATTCATCTAGGACAGCCATGACTCGGACAACAGTTCTAGGAATGGTTACTTCGAGCCGGGGACGCTTTGAGGCTCGGAATGCTTGTTCAAGGTTCTCAAATTTTGATTCGTCCGTCATTTCGATTCAACTCGCAAAGTAAGTAAGCAACTGAGATGTATTCATTGAACCCATTCCCCTTTAGTTAAGTATCCCGTTTTAAAATCTCGCAAAGAAAACATGAAAATATTTCAAGATTTTAATAAGGGAAAAAGAACACAATTTGGTTTGGAGACCGTAAGACTAATCTTTTGAACGTAAAAAGAGATGCTATGAGTATTGATTTTCGCGTTTTAGAAAAAGATGAAATTGTGCAATGGTTGGTAGATATCCTCCAAATTGATACCACGAATCCCCCAGGAAACGAACTTCCGTTAGCAAACTATCTTGCAAAAGTTCTTCAAAAGGAGGGTTACGAGCCCGAAATCATTGAAACTGAAAACAATAGAGGGATTCTTTACCTGAGAATTCCCGGAAAATCTGGCAAGCCGAAGCTCTTGCTCATGTCTCATTCAGATGTTGTTCCTGCCGAAAAGGACACATGGAAACATCCACCATTCTCAGGGAAAATCGTTGATGGAGAAATCTGGGGAAGAGGCGCCCTTGATTGCAAAGGACTAGTGATTATGGAACTAGCAGCAGTAATCGCTCTGAAAAGATCAGGGTTCAAACCGGAACATGATCTAATCTACTTAGTTGTCCCAGATGAAGAAGTAGGAGGGGAAAAGGGAGCAAAATACATGGTGGAAAATCACCCAGACAAGGTGAAAGTTCCTTATCTCATAAATGAAGGAGGAGGAGGTGGATTGCGGAAGAAAAACAAGTGGCTATTTACAATAAGTAATGCAGAGAAAGGTGCTTTTTGGGCTTGGGTTAAAGTTTTCGGTACTCCGGGTCATGGTTCTGTTCCTAGAGCCTCGAAAAACGCTCTCCATGATCTTGCTAAGGTTATTCACATTCTAGAGAAACACAAGACGAAGATTAGCCCCACGGAAGATGTGCTAAAACAAATCGAAATGCTGGGAGGTGGAAAAACCGCTAGATTCATTTTTTCACATCAGAAACTAGCAGATTTCATTCTTTCACATCCCATAGGAGAACTGAAGAAAGCAGGAGCGATGTTGGACGCAATGATACGACCCACAATTGCCATAACCATGGCAGAAGGAAGTGATAAGGTGAATGTTATCCCGGGAGAGGCTCGAATCGGAATTGACGCGAGATTATTGCCAGGCCAAAATTGGGAAGACCTTGAAGAAGAGCTCAACCGTGCACTAAGGGGAAAGGTGAAGTACTCAATTGAGCAACAGAAAGGCATGGGCATGCCCGGAAGCATTAGTCCATTTGATACTCCTTTGAAAGAATCTATCGAAAAAGTACTCATTCGGCATGAACCAAGCGCGATGGTGGTTCCTTACCAATTAACTGGCGCAACGGATTCTCGTTTCTTCAGAACTACTTTCGGAACAGTTGCCTATGGATTCATGCCTTTTAAGATTACTGGCAACATAGACGAAGTCTTTTCACAAGTACATGGAAGAAACGAAAGAATCAGCATCGAGAATCTAGTTTGGGGATCCCAAATCTTGACAGAAGTTGTTGATAATTTCTTATCGATTCCTTAGCGGGGCTCAAAAGCCTCATCGATTATGGCCGGGATTAGAAAGGTGATCAAGCACAGGGTATTTCTCTTCATGCACTTCATCTATCGGAATCTCATCTTCTGTATATTTGGGACGGGTAGGTTTATAGATAGTTCTCGTAACCACGTAAGATGCAATTAAGGCATAAGTTGTTCCCATGATCAAATCAATGATGTAATGATGCTTCAAGTAAACGGCAGAAAAGAATACTCCAATAGGGTAGAGAACAACAGGAATAGCCTTTTTGCCATAGTTCCGTATGGCAAAGAATGCGACCATAAATGAATATGCAGCATGCAGAGACGGAACCGCAGCAAAAGGATTAGAATTAAGAGTACCATAGACTTGAGAAAACAAGTCTATCCCTAGGAAATTGTCGATTTTTCGCAAACCAGCTGCCGATTCGGTTGGAACAAACCTGGCGGTGGGCTGTGTAAATCCGTGTCCCCAGACCCACCATGGAGGGGCAGCGGGAAATCTCCAAAAAGTGAGCAAAGCCAGATAACTAGTAATAGTGAGTGTCCAAGTGAATTCAAAGAATGGACGCTTGTCCTCTGGATTCTTCCAAAGAAAATACCCTAGTAGAATGGGTGCAAACAAGTGCAGTGAATACAGAGTAGCCGTCAAGAAATCGAGTACAGGATTCTGGAAACGATCAAGCCAAAAAGCGGGTATGTCGCCTCCGAAGAAACTACCAAATAGGATTTTTTCGATTTCATAGGGCTCTCTTACATGGATGTACTGATTGTCATCAGCAAGAGAACGCAAGAGATCATACATTACGAAGAATGAAATAAGAGGAAACCAGTCTCTTGTGAATTCCTTACCAAATCCGAACCGAATGAGTATTAGAACGATAGTAACTATGAGGTTGAAAATGGTGAAGCGGTTATGCACTTGATAAGTCAGGAAGAAATAAGTTACGAGAAAAACTGTCCCGACTGTTACTTCGGGTATCTCGTCCTTAGCAACACGCCTAATACTGCGCCAGTCGAATTCGTCGAAAGTGATCATGTGTAGTTCCTCAGGATTAAGATTTAGTTCTGAAATTGGCGGAAGCGCTTTCGATTGGGAGACCTTAATCCATCAAAAAGATCACATGAAACATTAAGAAACTTTACTTTTCTACGCTAATTCGTCCTTTCTGAGTCAAGTGATTATGAATTATTTTTCATGATCACCCAAAAGTCGAAGGTTCCAAGGAAGGAGTCCCTTCGATTTGGACACAATTAGCTAAAGTTATAGAGGGGCTTTTTGATGATCCCACAATGAGCTCTCTTGCTTCAGTAGTAATAGGGGTCACGGGTCTTCCTGCGTCGGGAAAAGGAGTTTTTGCTGAAATCACAAAACAACATGGTTTCTCAGTAATAGTGATGGGAGACGTTATTCGTGAAGAAGTAAAAAAAAGAGGGCTACCCGTTACAAGGGAGCATTCAAATAAAATAATGATTGAGTTGAGAGAAGAGCATGGCGAAGGGGTCGTTGCGCTAAAAACGATTCCTTGGGTCAAGAGAGCTCTTAAGGAGGGAAAGAATCGGATTCTCATTGACGGATTGAGGTCACTGACTGAGGCAGAAATATTGCGAAAGCAATTTTCAGATTTTTTAGTAATTGGCATTCATGCTTCTCCACGTGTTCGGTTCGACCGGATTAGATCCAGACACCGCAAAGACGATTCAAGCACGTGGGATGAGTTTCAAAAAAGGGACGAACTTGAACTTTCAGTGGGTATTGGTAATTTATTGGCCTTAAGTGATATTCTTGTTTCAAACCAAGGGAACATTGAAGAAGCCAAGAAACAATTCGAAGAAGTGATCAATGATGTCCTTGCCCAATTCAAATGATACAAATCTCGAGGTTTATGTCACTATCGAGGCTCCCCTTTTTCCAACCGAGAAACCAGAAAAACTGATTCACGCAATGTCTAACATTCTGCCTACAGAGTTTTCAAGAGACGAAAGGTCAACGGGCATATTTATCGTAGGAATGGCAAAAGGGCTAGAGAGCCTAACCAAGTTCAGGGAATTAGTGAAGAAATTTCAAATCGGTCCCATGATCAGAAATCGGCTTCTTCACAGCATTCTTGATAATATGACCACATTATACATGAATAAGCAAGCAGCATTCGTGGGAAAAATTGCTTTACTTGACGTTAACGAAGAACCACCGCTGGGCGTCATTTCATTTTCTATAGTCAGCAACAACCTTGAGAAGGTAATCGATTGGATTTTCAGCAGAGAAAATAAGTGAACAAACAAAAAACCACGTTGCCGAAAAATAGACACGTCAGTGGGAATAATTACGTCAACCTAGATGTTCTTCTGACCATATTTGAGTTCCCGAGCTAACAAGAGAACTAGCAATCCTACTCCACCACCTATAGCGATATTGATCGCTAGAGAATGGATATTCTGCCCGGAAAGCTTGGAAAATAACCACCCTAAGAACAGAAAAATCCAGATCCAAAAGAATCCAACCGTCCCCCCAATTAAGATTCCATAGTAAACGCGAGAAACACCAGTTTGTTTTTCAGATGCGGTCCCCGGATCAATCATTACGTATATTGTAATTATCAAAGCTTTAAATTCTAGGGAATATAGCTTCTGTCCATTTCTCTTTCTTCATTAGAGGTGATATGGTTAAGTATTGGATGCCCACAATAGCTACCAATGAAACCTTCACGAACCAAATTTGAACAATTTCTAAATATCGAATTAGCAGGGGGGGGCTCATTTTACGGGAATGAAAATGCAATAGTTTTCGTTTATGACAGCCCGGGAACGCTGCAGATTTTCAAACAATCCTTAGGAGATCAACACTGTAAGTGGCCCCAGAGACTAACCTTTCACGAGGATCGTTGTACTGACCCTAGAGTGTTGCCGGATGACACGATCGTTTTTTGCAAGGACAAGGGAGGAAATGAAAATTATCAAATTCACGCCATTTTTCCCAGTGGAGATGAAGCCGTCCTATCCAGCGATGAGAATGCGAAGCACATGTTGGGCTTTGTTGGAAGATCCCACTTCTATTTTAGTGCAAACCTAGAAGACAAAACTCGATTCGATGTGTATCGATTTAGCGTTCCTATCAAGGAAGATTGTGAATTCAAGCTCGTCCATAAGACTCAGCCGGGAATCATCGTGATTCCACGAGCAGAATCGCCTAGTGCGAAAAAAATAGCAACACTGTATGCCAAGAGCAACATGGATTCTGACATCTATCTCTATGATTTTGAAACGAAGACGTTGAAGAATGCTTCCCAGGAAATCAAAAACAAAAGAACAGCACGCTTCACCCCATGGGAATTTCTTGATGATGAGAAGCTGATTGTAACTTCAGATCTCAATAGGGAATTCATGTGCCTAGCAATTCTGGACACAACTTCAAATCAACTTATTTGGCTGGAGGAAGATCTTTGGGACACTGTTAATGTCCTGTACCACAGAGAAACAGATCAACTAGTTTATACTAAGAACGAAGACGGAATAACAAAACTCTATTTGATGAGAGACTTCTCAAAAAGCCAAGAACTCAACCCACATGAACTACCACTTCCTGGTATTGGTAACATATTGGCAGGAGACTACAGATCATGGACAAAAGCAATTCAGTTTTCCAAAAACGGAAAACACTTGCTATTCTCCTTTTCCTCGGGCAAACTTAATCCCAATCTATGGATGCTATACATTGAAAAGAGTGAACTAAAAAGATAACCTATGCGGGAACTGCCGGTCTATCAGAAGAAGACTTTGTAAGTGCAGAATTGCGGCACTTTGAGAGCTTTGATGGTCTTAAAGTTCCTTACTTCATTTATGTGCCAAGAAATGCTGATAAAAAACCCGCACCATGTATTTTCATGATCCATGGAGGTCCAGAAGCGCAGATCACGCCCAGTTTTAACAAGATCATTCAGTTCTTTGTTTCGGAGGGTTACGCTGTGGTAACTCCTAACATAAGAGGCAGTGCGGGATACGGGAAAACGTACCTTTCACTTGATGACAAGGAAAAACGGATGGATAGTATTCAAGACATAAAGGAACTTGCAATTCACCTTAAGAGAAATGAACCAAGGATCAATGGTGAAAAATCAGCAATATATGGTGGTTCGTATGGAGGCTTTGCAGTTCTTGCATCGATTACAGAATATCCCGACTTATGGAAAGCAGCCATTGACATAGTTGGGATAAGTAATTTCGTGACATTCTTGAAAAATACTGCCGCGTGGAGAAGAAAGTTTAGAGAAGCTGAATATGGAAGCCTAGAACACGATTACGAAGTGCTTGTCAGCATATCTCCAATCCATAAGGTTGATAGGATAAAGACACCTTTGTTAATAATTCAAGGAGATAACGACGAAAGAGTTCCTCTTTCAGAAGCAATACAGATACACGAAAAGCTGTCTGAAAGAAATGTTCCAGTGGAACTACTTCGATTCCATGACGAAGGCCACGGCATAGCAAAAAGAAAGAATCAAATCATCGCATATCGGAAAATCATCGACTTTCTCAACAAATACCTCAAAGAACAATAAACGAGCGGAGATTCTGATCTCTTTTTTTCAAAATCGTTCCAATCATTTGCTTAATCCTTACATTCAAAAAACATGCCTGTGAAAAAGCCTTGATGCCTAGTGTTCGCGTTAAGGTTTTTGCGAATTTAAGAGAAATAACAAATAAATCAGAAGTGCTAATACCAGTGAACAGCAATACTTCTCTTCAAAATATCCTTAACCAACTGTTTGAAATATATCCAGAGCTCAAAGCGGAGATTATGGATGGCAAAATGATAAAAGACCATTATCGACTTTTTCTCAATGGGTCACAAGTGGAAACCATCAAGGTTGAAACACTCGAAGTATACCCAGATAGTACCATAGTCATATTGCCACCAGCCGGTGGAGGGTAAATATTTTTTTGCTTTACACGAAGAATTGCTTTATTAGTTCTATAAAATACTAATAATCTGTGAAAATTGAGGATAAAACAAAACTTCTCACAATTATCATGGGTGTAATTTTTTTCGTTTTAGCGATTGTATTTCTCATTGCCGCAAGCAAAAGAGCAGAAGAGGTAATTCCAGGGAGTGAGCAACTGATCAGACCCCTTGAATTCTTGCTTTTATTGCTGATTTTTGCCAGAATCAGCTCGGAGATTTTCTATTTCAAAAGAAAGCGATCAAAATAATTAGTAGAAGCCGGCTACTCATTGAAACGCGTCATGAAGTGCCGTTTAGATATGCGGTTACGATGTATGAAAGAAAAATCTTGATCAGTCTTTAAGCCCACATGAGAAAAGTATATACGCCCATAAAAAGAAACAAGAAAGAAATCAAGTGCTAGTTATAAGAAAAACAAACAGGAAAGAGATGCGAAAAGATGGCGGGTCAAAGTAAAGAAACAATATTTGCCCACACATCAGATTGGCATCTTGGAAATGAACAATACCACAAGTTTGAGAGAGCAAGAGATTTCTCAAGGGCTGTAAAAAGCTTTATGAAGCAAATTCTCCAAGCAAATAAAAAACCAGATTTTATTCTGCATTCAGGGGATGTTTTTCATCATTTTCGACCATCTTCAATGGCTCTCAAGACGGCTATTGAAGTATTCACCACGTTTCAAAAAAACAAGATTCCTGTTTACGTGATCAGGGGAAACCACGATGCGCCAATTTCACGAGCAAGGGCAAAGCATGGGAACTATCTGTCTCTCCTAGAAGAACTAGGCATAATTACCTACTTAGATCAAAGAAATCCAATTGTCTGGCATTCTAAAGATGTGGCGATTCTTGGGATTTGTTATTTTGGTAAACAAACCACGAAAATGCTCAAAAAGACAATGGAGGAGTATAGCAAAGATCTCGAGGACGCAAGCTTCAAAATATTGATGCTTCATGCTTTAATGAAAGGGCAACTACCCCAAGAATATGACTTGACACCTGAAGAGATCGCTCCTTTTAGATTTGATTACGTTGCTTTAGGCCATTACCATATTCCTTGGAAATTGGAGAACCATCGAATGTGGTGTCCTGGAAGCACTGAACACACTTCATCTAATCAATGGGATGAAGAAAGAACTAAAAATGGCATATGCCAATACGGCTCTTGGCTAAGCATAAAGGCTAGTTACGGCTCAGATTACAAATCGATCATCAAGCCAGAATTGCGCCTTATCGAAGTGAGACCCAAAATACGTATTGATAGGAGAATCCATGCTAACTCTAACCATGAACTTACTAGGAAAATCAGAGACGTAATCAGAGCAAAAAGGATACCAGGAGCGGTTTACTCCATAAGAATCCGAGTTCAAAGCCCACCGGAGGGTTTTTCCTCCCTTTCGGTAGCCCAGTTCCATGAAGATCTCGCTGATGCTTTGCATTCCACTATGAAAATAGAGTTTGTTATGCAAGGAGAAAGACCCATCTATCATGTAGATGAAAGTAAATATCTCAGAGAGTTTGCTTCTTCCAGATTTGCCGACGCAGATCTAGAAATGGGCATGAAGATCATTGACCATGTGATGGAACTAGCAGATAGCGAAGAGAAAATCCAACCGGAAGACCGAGAAAAAATATTCCTTGAGCTCTTCAATCATGCATTTCAAAAAAACGGGCTGAATCCTTCTTTTTTCCAGAAGGATCATGAAAAAGAAGTGCAAACTGAGACCATGGAGGGAGAGTAGCAATGATGCTCAGGATAGAAAAACTAGAACTGCACAATATTCGAACATTTCAAAATCAATCTGTTGATTTTTCTAATGGCATAAACATAGTATATGGAGAAAATGGGGCAGGAAAAACAACGCTATTGCAAGCAGTTCTGGGGTCATTACTAGGCTTTCGATACGCAACTAGAAGTGGGACTCAAATTCAGGATCTTATTCGAGACGGTAAGAAGCAAGGCAGGATCCGGTTGTATTTTTCTCTCAATGATAAGAAATACAGAGTAATAACGACACTTAAGCCTAAGAAACAAGAGATCATGCTCCAGAAGCTCCGACCAGATAATGTTTGGGAAGATATCGCTGGACCGAAAGTAACAGAATTTGAAAGAGAGATGGAAAGCCTCTTGGGGATTTCCGCGGGGGTTCTCAACCGGGTAATATATTGCCCACAAAATGAGCTCACCAAGATAATTTCTTCTCAAGCAAAAGAGCGAAAAGATGTGTTTGAGCGTTTGTTAGGAATTAATAGATACCGTCGTGGGGAAATCATCACAAGAGAGCTGATACAACATGGGAAGATGGAACTAAGACGAATTGAAGAAAAAATAGAAAGGGAAAGAGAAGAAGTAAAAGAATTACCCCGAATTGAGCTCGAAATTAATGCTTGTATGGAGAAAATTCAGCAAAGCCTCAAAGAAATCGAACGATTAAACAAGGAAGTCAATAAGTTAGAAATCGCTTACAGGCAATTAAACCAGAAAAAAAAGAAACAAGATACGCTCATGGGAAGACTTGAGGAGTTAGGCAATTCTATAGAAAAAGCAAAGAAAGAATTACAAGATACGCAACAGATTTTGGAACAAAAAAAAGGGACTCTTGGTCTTCTTGACTCAGAACTTGATCAGATTGACAACCTTATCAAAGAAGCGGAAGAGGATCATAGGATACAAGAAGAATTAGAAAGCGAGATAAAGGTTCAGAAAGGGAGGGTTGGTCAGATACTTGCAGAAAAACAAGAAATAGAAAAACAATTAGAAGAGACAAAGAAAAAAACTGAAACTCTCGCTACAGAGATAAAACAATTAGTTCCTTCAATTAAGGAATTATCCGAGCGATAGATTAGTCTGCTGAGAAAGAGACACAGTAAAGAGTTGGATAAAGTAAGAAAAGAATTGAATGATCTCAAATCTCAGATTTCATACTTTCAAGCTCAACAAGGCCTTTTGAAGAAAAAGATTACAGAACTTAACAAAGAAATTTCTTTTCTTGAAAAAGAAACCAAGAAACAAAAAGAAAAACTAGAGAACATGTCTGAGTGGAAAGTAGAACGATTTGCCAGTGAAATCGTCTCTACGGAACAGCAATTAAAAGACAAGCAACAAGAACTAGATGAAACAAGGTCTCGGATAGCAACCACCAAAACAAGAATTGAAAATTTCAAAGCGGTTGTAAGCGATATTGAAGAGAGAATTAACCTGCTTCAGATAGAGAAAAAGCCAATCTGCCCAGTTTGCAAAAAACAATTGACAAACGAGGAGAGAGATAGATTACTTGAGGAATATAGAACTCAGATTGTTACAATGTATGAAAAAGAGAAGAGTTCACAAGAAGACTTAACTCATCTGAAATCTCTCGAAGCGGTATTACAAAAAGACATTACGCTCCTAGAAGAACAAATCAAGCAGTTACAAGAAAAGAAAATCATCAAGGAAAAACTTGACGATCTTTTGATTCTTCTTAAATCACATTTCATGGAACTAGAGAATCTCGAGAAGGAAATCAGCAGACTAGGACTTAAGCAACTTCTCCAAAAACAGAAGTCTTACGAAGATGCCTTGTGCGAACATGAAACTAATTTAGAATCGATAAACGAAGCCGAAAGAAAAATGGCAGAATTGCTAGCCTACCAAAATCAAATTCAGTTGCTAACTTCAAAGCTTGACAAATTCAAAGAACCCATTCAAGAGAAACTGGCGAAAATTGAAACTGAACTCAATAGCATTTTGAAAAAGAAAGAACAGTACAAAGAAAGAATCAGAAATTTACAAACAGTCAAAGAACTGCTCCAACAAATTGCAAAAATCGAGCGTTCTAGGAGAGAACAAGAAAAACAGCTTCAAACGCTTAAAGAAGAACTCCAGAAACTTGATTTCAATGAGGAAGACCTTGAAACGGTCAGAGTTCGACAGAAAGAAACTTCAGGCAGATTGGAAAGAGAAAGGAAGTCTCTGGAGGATCTTGAGCAAGAAAGATTGGTTCTGCTCAGAGACAAAAAGGAAGAATTGGAGCGTTTAGAAAAAGAGCTAAAGCTAAATCTATTGGAGAAGCAGGATTACAAGAGATTCCTCGCTCTGCTCGAAGTTAGCAGAGCTATTTTCAAGGAATTCCCAGAACATATAGCTGAAATCAGACTAAGCAATGCTCAAGAAAGAGCAAATCATATCGTTCGAAGATTCTTTGAGGACCGAAATATAGATGGTCTTCAAATCACTCAGGAAAAGTATGAGATAAAAGCGATTCGTGCTGGAAAACCCGAATCTGTTGAACGCCTTTCAGGAGGAGAACAAGCGGTCTTAGCCTTTAGCATGAGAATTTCACTGATGGAAGAGCTAGGGCAAGTTGGTCTGATGCTTTTAGATGAACCGACGTCCGCTCTTGACCAATCGAGAATCGAGGAATTTGTCTCATTTTTGGAAGAAAGCAGGATTTTCCAACAATTAATTCTTGTTACTCATCGCGATGAGTTTCTGCAAAGTGCCGACAATCCTATTCATATCAAAAGACAATTTGACCTTTCAAAAATCACAGCTTGGGATACAAGCGATGAAAAATAACCTCCAAAGTCATAAAAAGAATATTGGCAGCATTGAAGAAAAAATAAGAAAAACTTGGAAACCATCTCTTGAAAAAAAAAGCAATAGGAAGAAAACTCGGATCCTGATTGGATCCGTATAAATGGGCAATAACTTTATTCTCTTTCAACGAGGAGCCTTAGAGCAGACAATTCCTTGTTAATGGTGCTTTCCGTGCTTCGCAGTTCTTTAGTATATTCGTGCGTGAGTCTTTGATAAAGATCCTTCGGAATTTGACGCAGGCGGTACTTTCGTTCCAAGTCTTCGAGGTTACGAACCATGTCAGTTCGGCGTTGATCTGCAACCATGATTTTTTCGACTGTGTTCTTGTAGTACTGGCCTTGAGATTTTAGTGCTTTGGCTGATTTTTCCAATCTTTGATTGACCTGTCGCAAGCGAGTTTCGAGCTTCTTTCTTTGTTCATCGTAGGCACGCTTCTTGATTTGGCCTCCTTTAAGCCGTTTTCTAAGCTGTGCCTACCGTTTTTGGATACCATCTTTTTCTCCAAAGTCTTTCAAGAAGACCTTAATTTCCTCAACAGGAACGATCTCTTGCTCGACGACAATAACTCTTTCAGCACTGACCTCAAATTGCCTCACTAAGGCGTAAGCTAGTAGGATCAAGAAGATCACTACTGTCCAATTAGCAATCGGAGACAAGTAGTAAATCCTGTTGAACTTGAATTCGAGCGTAAACACTTGGTTATCAGTTGAAGTGAGGTTATAGCCAAGCACTTGAACTGCTCGATTGCGTGTAATACTCAAAGGTTGTCTTTCTACGTTATAATTCACTTCGATCAAAGAGACAAGCGACCTTGGGCGAATAGTGTGATCGAGCATTGCACTACCCGAAGGCAGATGGATGTTCATTTTGAAGTACTCCACGGTAACATTGAACCAGCTTGACAAAGGAATGAACATCAAACGCTTATTACCCGTGCTATTCATGTGTTCTGAAACTTTGAAGGTGTATTCGAAGGTGAACTCGTAAGTGTCTCCACCGTACAATGGGTATCTGAGACCGAGATTGATAGTTTTGTAACCATCGTATTCGCTCAGACTTGCGGTTGGATATTTTGTTTTGTCTTCTCGTTGTTGAGGATTAAGCGGCCCCATAGCGTCATAGACATCAACGGGAGTGGCGGTATCAGGTACAACTAGTTGGAGTTTTGAAAGCGCATATGGCTTTGGTTTGTTATTAAGGACATCTTCACCGGGCGGAAAGCCTGTATTCACAATCGTGAAGCGTTCCACAACCCGGATACTTCCCCATGCATCAACATATACATCTCTAATGATTTTGGAATACTTGTAGCTCGCAATGCCTGGACCAGTAGCCAACTCTGGTGCACTTGACTTGAAGAAGTATGTTACCGTATCGTTGAAGGTTAACGGCTTGCTTGGATCAAAAGCCTCTCTAGTCCGATTTGGAACAGAAAGGGTCTTCCCATCATTCTCGATTCGTCCGTAATACACATACCGATCTGTAAGGTTATCAAGTGAGGTTGTGGCTCGGTTAAAGTTCACGTCTGCGTCTGATTCAAGATGAGTTACGGCGGTTCCATTTGTAATCGAGACGCCAGTTATCAATGGGAGGATTGACTCGTTGACATAACCAATTCTCTGTTTTTCTTTGTCATCAAAATAGGTCTTTATCGCATTTTCCAACCAGAAGTAGGCTCGGATAACAACATGACCTCTGCTATAGGTTTCTTCAGGATTGGTTTGATTGAGGTAAAAGGAGAAGAACGTGTAGTTCACATGTTTGAGCATTGTAGCTGATCGATAGTTCTCAGTTGTTCGTAACTTGTACGTGAAGTACTGTTCTCCCAAGGTTCCTCCCAGCGCATTATCCTGGGACTTATTAAGGGATACATAGAATGCATAATTTACGATGTATTGAGCAAACAAGTTAGGTACGGTGTAATTGATTATGGAAATAGGAGTGCTATTTCCTTTGAATGTCAAAAGAACGGTGTCAGTTACCAAAATACTTGCGGACGTATAGATAGTGATGTTTCGATCCGTCTCTGCAGATGCGTTGAACCCATCAGGGGCTCTTGGCAGTACTCCAATCTTTTCCAGGGAAGCAAAAATAGGATCCCGATTCGCTGAAATATTTTGTGTCGTGTCGTCTTGTCCAATTACAGAATTTTGATATCCGGCGATACCAGACATCAATATTGCTAGTAATATTCCTAAGAGAATTATTCTTGTCCGCAAGTGTCTCTACCTCATTAGCTATTCTCTCTTCTTGTTTTTCGCCCAAATGCAGAGTTAAAAAAATTTCGAGAACGACAATTACCAAAGACTATTTATTCTCCCTTCGGAGTTTTTTTGACAAAACGAAATAATCGAAGAGAACAGAGGCCAGACGTGTATTTTTACGGGAAGATGTGAAATGATTCGAAGAGATATTGAATCGAACCGTTGAAAGATTAGACTTTGTTATTCAATCCTATTTTTCTCACCACAATGAGGACAGGTAACTGTTGATGGAAGATCGAGATTAGCGTCCGCAATGCGTTCACCACATTTGCAGACATACCCTACTAATCTAGCCGGGACGCCAATCACCAATCCATGTGGCGGCACAGGTTTAGTAACAACTGCTCCAGCTCCAATCATTGCATAAGAACCAATCTCTATTCCGCAAACAATGGTGGCGTTGGCGCCGATGCTGGCACCTTTTTTAACGAATGTGTACACAACCTCCCAGTTACCAAAGGCTCTGGGCTTCAGGTCATTTGTAAAAACAGCATGAGGTCCAACAAAAACGTCTTCTTCTAATGTCACCCCATTGTATACACTCACTAGATTCTGGATCTTGCACCGATCGCCAATCGAGACACCAGTATCGATGTAACAGCCCTTACCAACAATGCAATCTCTTCCTATTTTGGCACCTCCTCGAACATGGGCAAAATGCCAAATCTTGGTATTTTCACCTATTTCGGCACCATCATCAATAACAGCAGTTGGGTGTTTGAAGAAATTCATCTAACTTTCTTCACCCAAGGTAGATTAATTCCGTTTCGCCCATACATGGAAGTAGAAAATCAAAGTGAAACACGGCAGAAAAAGAACAAAGATACTGTCGAAGAGTCCGTCGTCGCTAGTGGAAGACTCTTTTAATCATGCACGCGATACTCATTTGACCATCATGGCTTTCAAACGATACCCATATCAGCGATTGTATATTTCAGAGATTCTTCGAGGAGCTGAAATCACGGGCCCAGCAGGAAATACTTTCATTCTTGACGAAGAAGCTGTTCCACGCGTAAGAGTGGTTGGAACAATTGTCCGTTTGTTCCATGAC
>JAJRWK010000064.1 GCA_024276795.1 archaeon
CACACTGGGAAAACACACATCCCTTTCCAGTGAATAATTCTTTGTCCTCCTCCGAATTGGCCGATCATTTTGCAAAACACGTTCTCAAAATCAAAGAACAACTGAGCAGTTCTTTTGAGCATTGAATTATCCTTTTTATCCACTCTTTTTTTCCAATAATTTTTTGTTTAGATTTTAAGTAAAAATTCTAGGAAAAACATAAAATCACCCCGAAATAACAAATAGCGAATAAAAACTAGATAAAATATTTAACCCTCTCTTGGCACACTACACATAAGGTCAAGGTGGTCATTATGTTTAATTTCTTTAAGAAACTGATAACTGCTCAAAAAGACGAGGTTCAGTCTTTCAGGATTGAATCTGGTGAAACCGGGGTTGAGGAGCAAAGCGTTGACAACCTACTCGACAATTTGCTACGCCAAATTCAGCGCTCACCAGAATATGGAAGACTAATCGCTGAAATTAGCAATCCCTCGATGGATTTTGACGAACTCGATCAGATCCTAGACGCCATCTCTTCACTGATCCCTGAACAGTTCGAAAGCACTGTTCGTGTTGTTCGTTGGGATGGCAAAGTCATTGCTCAAAAAGGAACTGTCGTTAGCCAATATGTACGAACACTGATGTTTGAAACTGCAATGGGAGAATATGGGCTTCAAGTTGTTCTTACTCCCAAGCCCCAAATGCCAGACAAGTATCGAATTCTATGGTTAGGGCTAGATTATGCTGGAAAGAGCACGCTTATTCATCGCTTGCGTTATAACGAGTTCAGACCGCAGAGTAGGACTGTGGGTCAAGACATTGAAGACTTTATCATGGACGGCATTCGAATCACCAACGTTGATCTCGGTGGCCAGAAGGCTTTGCGAAAGCATTGGGCTCGATTCCCAATCAAACCTCATGTTATTGTTTATGTTATTGACGCTGCTGATGAACAGAGATACGGAGAAGCTCTAGCAGAGCTTCAGGACAAAGTCTTGCAAAATGAAAAATACGTCGGCATCCCCATTCTTTTCCTGTTAAACAAGATGGATCTCTTGCCCGACACAAATGCTGCTTCGCTAGTAACCTCCCGTTTAGACCTAAGCACTGTGATGGACTTGCGAACTTGGCTTGTGCAAGAAGTTTCTGCTAAAACTGGTGATGGACTGGAGGAAGCCATTGAAAAGCTAGCTCAGATCGTCCAAGACCAAGTCTCTCAATAAAGCACTTATATTGGAGGAAGTTGGATGGTATTATGTATTGTCGCTGAATTTGCAAATGATAGTCCGGCAGATGATTTGAAGATTTTGAATCACACGGACACGATTCTAGACCCTAGTGCGTTGGAAGACATTGTGGTTCCCGCATTTATGGGACTATACTCTAATGGGGGGAATAATCCTGACCAGCGAGAAGGAATGATCCCACTGGGAAATAACAAAGCTGCATATGCTATAGCTGTGCAGTCCCCAACTGTTACTAGACTCCTTCTCGTTGTCGTACCATCGTCAGAACAAAACAATTTAATCAAAGCGATCACTCGCGACGTTGTTGAGAAATATATCCAGGATATCAAGGGAGTCATTACAAATGACTCAATCGACAATAATCGCTTGGGGTCGTTACTGAGATCTCTATCAAGCGAATTGGATGTTGTGGACGATGCGTCAAGGATTTCCAAGGTCTTCGGTGAAGAGATATGACACCGCTCCAGCGTTCTATGCACTACTTCACCTCAGAAGGACTATGACCGGGGGGTAAATCATGAGTGGAGACCTTGCTTCAAGTTTTCAAACCGTAATCATCGATTACTTCGCACTTTGGAATCTTTTCTCTTTTCTCTTTGCAATGGGGCTGTTATTGGTCTTGTCCCGTAAGAAATCTTGGTTGTTTGCAGGCATGACCGCGGAAATCGTGGGCTTATTACTTAGCTATGTAGGCTTCATAATCCGAGCCCTAAAAAAAGGAGTTGCCATTTACGGGGTGTTGCAGCCTCTTTCGGCAATTATCATCGTATTATTTGCCGGATTCCTGTTCTTTAACGGGGTTAACCGTTATTTCTCGACCTACTCGCGAATTGAGCAGCGTTTCGTCTTTTTCTACTTCAACGTGTTGGTATCATGGCTTCTGCTTTACCTAGAAGCAATATTGACTATTGGAGAGGAAAAACCTGAAGATATCGTCATGATTCACATTATTGGCGTGCTTGTTCTTGCCATTGCAGAACTTGCCGGTATTTCCATCTACTACGCGGCCAAAGCGATCTTCTTTCCCAACTTTAGAAACTCTGCAATTGTTGAAAACAGCATGTTCCTGTTAGCCGGATTCACGATCGGCGCGGCAGCTTTTGACTATCACAGTAACATCGTGATTATCCCCGAAAGACTCCATCAGTATGCCTTTTCTTTTCCCAATCCTTTCAAACTTTACACCATTCTCGCGCTGCTCGTGATTTTCGCGCCTTACTTACTAATGATTTACCATGCTAGACATTCACGGAGCATCCTTCAACAAGCTGTTCAAAGTGGGCGAGGAAGAATCGATCCCGTAGCGATTCCAAGACTTAAACTCGTTGAATTCAGCATGTACTCCTATCTTATTGGTTCAAGTGCTGGTCTAGCTGCAACATGGCTCCCCGCATTTGCTCCTCAATATGCCTTGCCATACGGTATTAACTTCGCTTTATCCGTTCCATTTATTACAATTCTCATTCTTTTCCTGTACTTCGCATTCCAAACACCTCTATGGCTAAAGCAACGATGGAGACAACTTTCCAAGGAGGCGACTGTAGCTTAATAACAATTTAGCGAAAAGTACACTCTGCCTTACCGCCCATAACCCGAGCACTGACAGTCTAAAATAGGGGGAACCAACCGATGACGATGAATGAGCGAGAATCGCCAACCACTATTCGCCTTTACCTCTTCTCTATTGGAGGAGAGCTTTACTGGTCCAACCAGAAATCCAAAATTGAAGAAAACGAGGCTATCTTGCTGGCTGGACTCATTGCAACGATTAACAAGTTTGCTCGGGAATTTCTAAGTGAACATCTCCGGGTGCTCAAACTCAACGAGCTTCGGATTACAATGTTTAATGTACTGGATCAATTTCTTGTCGCACTAATAATGCCCGACTTTGTTCTCTTATCAGACGAAAAAATAGAGCAGTTACATTCCGAAATCATGAAATTAAGTGCGAGTAGCTTCGCCGATGATGCTGAAGAAATGCTTCCTTCAATTATCGCTGTCTTGAGCTCTTTGGAAGAAGAACTCCAAGCTTGGGTGCAAAATCAAAGCAGTATTGCTGAACAAGTTACTCTCGCAATGACGAGCATTCTCGACGAGTTTGAACAGAAAGAAATTGGAATCATGATATTTTCACATGACGGCACACGCCTCTTTAAATATTTCCCTGGTTCCTCGGGTATTGATGAGTTAAACTATCCCTTACGCCAGCTATCTCCCTCTACGGCTCGTTTTTTGATGTCAATGACCAACAGTTTCCTAACTAGTTCGAACACTCTGAGCTATTTCCAAGCTAAAGGAGCGCTTCTAGTGATTCTGTCAAAAGTTATTGTGGGTCAAGACCCAGAATCTGCACTCTTCCTTTTCGAAGAAACATGGCAATTAGTCTCCTCAAAAATCGAGGAATTAATTACTTTATCGAATTCTGGATCAAAAATGGAGGGGTTGAAATAACGTTCTCGGTGCCAGTGGACTTCCCTCCTTTCAAGGAGTTTGCCTCCTACTCACTTGAAAAAATACAAGACTTTGTTCATTCCCACGAAATTAGAACTGTTTATCTACCAATAGATGGGACACGCCGTTATTTTCTCACACTGGGGAGACCTGCCTTGGGCGGCAACGGAAATGACCTCTCATCAAATGCGAAAAAATATTTTGAAACCACTGTGGAAAGAACGGTCGAGATAGTCCGTCTCCATTTCAAATACGGTATTAAGACGGTTATTCTCCTTCTCATGGATGATTCTGCCTTTTCTAGAGATCAGACATACTTGGCAAATCTCATCCGTCTAGGTATCTATCCTACCCTTTACAACAAATGCTTCCTTGACCTATATCGAGAGTACAACGTCAGGGCAGTTTTTGGGGGATTCAATGAGCGATATACAGAAGTCGGGTTTCCAGAGGCTTTAAACATTTTCAAGCAAGTTGAACAGATAACCCAACACCATCGCGACCATCTACTGCTCTTCTTTACGGGAACTACTCCCTTTGACGATTATATTCGCATCGCCCAAAGAGGATTCAAACTTCACTCCCGAGGAACAGCCATCACAAGAGAAGCCTTGACCCGCGAGCTCTACAAGTCTAATGTCAGTCCCATCGACTATGCCCTATATTTTGGCTTTCCTCGAGACAAAATCCTGCCACCGTTATTATGGGGTCGTTCGACCCGATTCTATACTGCAAACCCCAGTCTTTCGATTACGAATGAGCAGATTCTTCGAGCCATCTACTATACTGCTCTTTCAAGAAAGAAAATCAAAGACGAATATTTGCAATACGAGCAAATCCTTTCGGAGAAACAACTCGAGCTCCTAACCGAATGGTATGTTTCCAACCAGAACAGACTGCTTGGCCCCGAACTCATTGAGGACTTAAATCCATTTGTAAATAGAGCAGACCATTGAAAAGATTTGTCGGGAAATACGGGTTTTTATAAAAATTCACTGATTTTATCTAAAATTTCACATCTTTTAAGTCTCAGAATCACTTTTATATTATTGTATTGATCAACCCGTAAATGGTTTTTTCGCGAACCACTCAGATTCATGAGTTTATCACCTCACTCAGTTACGGTTCTATGCCGGGAGTGATTTATGACACTGCCATAATTGCCTCCCTCAAGGACAATATTGGTATTCCCCGATTTCCTCGCCAAGTTGATCTCATTTGTCGTGCTCAAAGAAAGGATGGTTCATGGGGGTCTGACTTTTTCCACCCCTACGACCGTCTTCTGAATACTGTTGCGGCCCTTTTCATGTTTGCAGAACTAGAAATCATTGACGAACAGTGGGCTATGGAGTGCTTCGAAAAAGGGATTTCTTATCTTGAAACACATCACCACAAATTGTTGAAAAGCAGCATTGCAATGCCTGCTGCATTTGAATTTCTCTATCCATTCTTGCTGGGAAAAATCATGGATCGAACGTCATTGTTGACCTTGCCCCTTGGCAATCTTGAAAAAATAAGGGAAAAAAAACTGGCCAAAGTTGAAGGCCTGATCTATAAAATCCCAACTCCTCTCCTTCATTCCATGGAAGGTATTGTTGAAGACAGCCAATCCGCTCATTTACTTGCTAGATTTCAATCTCGTGACGGCTCTCTTGCTGCAAGCCCAGCAAGTACTAGTGTCTTCATTCGGTATAACGTGAAATCTGTGGTACCTGCCGCTTATCGATATATTCAACGGATCTTCAATGCTGATGGCATGGCAAGGCATTTTGACGATTACCTTTACATGAACATTGCTTTCACCCTCTATCCTTTACTAAAAGCAGGGTATTCATTTTCTTTTGAAACTGTAGATATCGGTCTAAGGCTAGCACAGAATTGGTCTCCTTTGGGTGTTCCCTTCGGCGAAAGCTTTCCCATTCCTGATGCCGACGATACTGCTGTGGCAATCGTCGTTCTTGCAAACCTTGGTGCTCCAAATATGGATGAAAAATTAGCCACTCTCTTCACCTACGAAAGCGACGGGCATTTTCTAACATATCCCTTC
Organism: archaeon; assembly: GCA_024276795.1. Classification (GTDB taxonomy): domain Archaea; phylum Asgardarchaeota; class Heimdallarchaeia; order Heimdallarchaeales; family JAJRWK01; genus JAJRWK01. The sequence continues at coordinate 5,728 of JAJRWK010000064.1, forward strand.
GAAATCGAACCCTCAATCATGACAAATATGCATGTTCTGGATGCTCTTTTAATCAATCCCGAATATAACGCCGAGATCCAGATTAAAAAGGTCTTATCCTTTATCAAAAGCCAGACTCTTGGGGGGAGATATTTAGAGGGGAACAAGTACAATGCTTCAAGCGTGATTCAGACTGGAAATCTGCTTCTTTCTCTTTTACCCTCGTTACCAGAAATTGCGATTTCCTATGCTGAATGGTTGCAAGACCAATTCCGGTGGGAACAAGGCATGTGGGGCACCCAAACACCGAGTGTCGAAGAATCTGCTCACGCCCTTCTCGGTTTGTTGTGGGCCAAAAAACACGGCCTGAGCATTGATGACGAGATCCTAAAAAGGGGCTACGTAACACTACAAAAAGAAACAAGAAATGGCTTTACAACACATGATTCTTTTCTCTGGACCGCTAAAGTACAATATTCCCCTACGGAAATCAATAGAGCTCAGATCCTTTCCGCTCTTTACTTACACGAGCAGCTTTTCGAGGCGTAGCGCACATTTCATTGGTCCAGACGCCTTGGATCGTCTCCCGCTTTACGTTTTGTAACCGTTTCTTTCTGGATCTTATCTTTGTTGTACTTTTTCTCTCTACTAGTGGAAAAAATGACGGCGCTAGACGGTGGTTAGTTCTATTTTCGTGCATTTTCACAATTTGATTTATTCCTAAAGATTTCGTCTTCCTCGTTTCTCTTGTAACCATTTTTCCCTTCTGCGTCAAGAGAATCAGTAGCGAATCTCTTTTAAGTTTCACAAAAATCTCAGCATAAAACCCCTCTCGAGGTTTTTTCATGAAAATCAAAAAGAGTTTGATCTTTTCCCTAGTTGTATTGACTTTACTTCTGGGTTCATCTCATTTGGGCTATTATTCCTCAAGTAATACCACTGGGACAAACATTATCATTACTGAAGTCCTATATGATACTCCTGGCACCGATAGTGTTGAAGAATGGATAGAGCTGTATAATCCCACGGGGAACGCGATTAGTCTTTCAGGTTGGACTATAAGCGATAACGCAGGAACTTTCACGTTATCCGGGTCTATTGCTCCCTTCGGCTTTCTTGTGTTAGCACGGGACTCTGCAGGATTTAATGCTCTTTACGGGTTCAATCCTGACATTGTGATGGGGAGTGCGATTGCTCTGTCCAATTCTGGAGATCAACTGGTTCTCAAGGACAATTCAGGACAACAAGTCGATTTCGTTGCTTGGGAAAATTATGTTTCTGGTTGGAGTATTTCAGCAGTTCACACTACCATCTATCGTCCCAGCGCTACAGACACCGATACCGTTAATGATTGGGCCGACTCGGGCACTCTGGGCACTCCCGGAAGCGGAAACTACGGGGGAGGAACAGACGTAACTCCGCCGTCTGTAACGATTCTCAGCCCCGCTAATGGTTCAACTGTTTCAGGCACTGTAACAGTTTCAATTGAAGCAACAGACTCGAGCGGAATTACTTCTTACGAAATCTTGATCGATGGTGTTCTTCAATCCACTTCAACGAGCTATTCTTGGGATACCACAACCTATTCCGACGACTCGCATACTATAACTGCAAGAGCTCAAGATGGAGCTGGAAATTGGGGAGAAGCGGTTCATTTGGTCACCGTAAATAACACAAATACTTTACCCCCCTCCCCATCAACAGAAGCTTACAAGGTCATGCTTTACAACATTGAAGCATCGGGAGCTAACGCTGATTGGAAACAAGTGGTGAAAGAAGAAAACCCCGATCTTGTCATTTTTGTCGAAACTGGAACATGGGATGACAATAACAATGCTTTGCTAAACCAATATGTTGATGAATTCAACGCCTACTTCGTGAATGAAGCCCCGTATCAAGGAGTTGTTACACAAGGGATCTCATTCTCCACTTCTGGAGAAGCTGTGATGAGTAGGTTTCCAATTCTGAGTACTAACCAATTGCCAACTGTTACACTGGACAATGGTACTGTGTACGATGTCTCCCATGATTTCTTAGAAGTCGTAGTTGACATTGGGGGAACAGCAGTACATGTGATTGCGGGGCACCTAAAGTGTTGTTCCGGAGCTACAAACGAAAACAAGCGAGAAAGAGCACAGGAAGGCATCATCAATTACATTGATAGTCTTGGTAACGTCCCAGTTATATACTTGGCTGACTTCAATTCATTCTCTCCTCAAGATGTGGGTTCACTTGCTCCAAAAGGAGATCTCGGATATGGGCCAATGAGCATGATGCTGAAGGACGACACTTTCGGGGCATACTCACAATATGGTTCAACTTTGAATAACTTCACCGACGTATTTCGCACCCTCAATCCCAATGATCCCGGATATACATACGGCCACCAAAATCCGCTGTATGAAAGCAGAATTGACTTCATTCTTGTAAACCAATACTTCGACGGACTGCTAATAAACTCAACAGTTGGCGATACACCAACTGCTAATACAGGGTCTGACCATTATGCTGTTGATGTTTTTCTGAATCCATTCAGCACCACAGACACTACTCCCCCCGCACAAGTAACCGGCTTAACTGCGACGCCAGTTAGTGACACACAAATCGATCTCACATGGGATCTAAGCGGAGCAAGTGATCTTTCCCACTACAACATCTATCGGGACGGTGTCCTCATTGGTCAAGCAACAACAACCTCGTTTTCAGACACAGGGCTGAATGCCTCAACAACTTACAGTTACCAAATAAGCGCTGTTGATACAAGTGGCAATGAAGGCATGAAATCGGTCTCAGTTTCAGCGACTACACTCGCACCTTCCGACACTAATCCTCCTGCTCAAGTAACTGGGCTTAGTGCTACTGCTGTTAGCGGGACTCAAATTGATCTTTCATGGACTGCTAATTCTGAGCCCGATCTTTCCCACTACAACATCTATCGAGATGGAGTACTAATCGCGACCACGACAAATGTATACTTTAGTGATACCGGTCTGAATTCTCAAACCACATATACCTATCAAGTAAGCGCTGTTGATACTAGCAACAATGAAGGGCACCTCTCTGCTTCAGTCTCTGCTACGACACTGGACATTACTGCCCCAAGCCAAGTAACTGGCCTCACTGTTGGAACCGTAACTGACACACAAATATCTCTGAGCTGGAATGCCAACTCTGAACCAGATCTCGCTAGTTATAATGTGTATCGGGACGGCGTCCTCGTTGTCACTGTAACAACAAATTCTTTCACTGATAGTGGCTTGTCACCCTCAACAACTTATACTTACCAAGTCAGTGCGGTAGACACAAGTGGCAATGAAGGTCAACTATCAACGGCTGTATCTGCAACTACTACTGCCCCCCCTGGTCTTGCACATTTAATAATTAGTGAAGTTTACTATGACGCAACTGGATCAGACAGTCAACGAGAATGGATCGAAATCTACAATCCAACAACACAAACAATCGATTTAACCAATTACTGGTTACAAGATGCTGCTGGTGGAACCTTTACTTTGTCTGGAGTGATCAAGCCTGGTGAATTCCTTGTCATCGCTCGAAACATGAATGGATTCCAGAGCTTTTACGGCTTCAGTGCTAACTTGGGTGATTTCACCTTTGCTCTTGCCAACAAAGGTGATTGGGTCAAACTATTTGATGCCAGTGGGAATGAGATCGATTTTGTTGCTTGGGAAAACAAGGTTTCAGGATGGGATATCACAGCAAGAACGGGTGAATCCATTGCTCGTAGCGACTTAACGATCGACACTGACACGGTATCTGACTGGATTGTTATAGGAAACGACGGAACACCCGGGTATTAACACTCCCCAAGCTACGCTCCCCCCCTTTTTTCTTTCCTCCAGATTTCAACAAGGTGAGAAAAAATCATTCTTATTTTCTCCGAAACAAACAACTGATTCCGAAATCAACTGTACTTTTTCTCACAATTTCTCGGGAAAATTAAGTCTAAACCAACAAAACAACTAGAAATATTATATAGAAGCAGAGAAGATGTAGGTTTGCGACTAGATACTATTTGTAATGAAGTGAGCTCACGTGCTGGCAACCAAGTTTCAACATTTTGATCTCCTTATTCTTCTAGATAAGAATGGCTTGCCAGTCTACGTTTTTCAACCCGAAGCAATTGGCGAATTAGAACCAACTTTGATTTCTGGATTTATTCAGGCAATTCAGCAATTTGCTAATGAGTTCTTTGTTGGTGCCAACGAGTTTTTTTCAATCCATCAAGGAGAAAACCTTATCTGGCTCTATAAGGGAGCCCAATTTAATCTCGCTGTCATCTCACGTTCAGTAATACATCCCTCGCTCTTTGACGTTCTAAAAGAATTCCTTTCTTTGTTTGAAAACGGCTATTCTACTTACCTCGACGGTCTTGGTTCCGTAATTCCGCCTCGAGTAGAACAGAAACTTACCAAGAAATTACTAGGCCTTTTGAGTAGCAAAGTCATCAAGCCGTATCTGATACCCTTCAAGAATGACAACACTCCTCCAAAGGAGAATTTTCTCTCCGTTTGGAACCTTATTGATGGAAAATCACTGGTTTCCGATATTCATGAAAAACTTGATCGTTCATCTGAAGAAATAGATTTACTATTGCTTTCTCTGCTTCTTCAGAACAAAATTGATTTTGATTTGAAATTAGAGGGCGATAATATCATTCTCTCAAATCCGAACATTTCTCGCTATTTTTCGCCGGGTACACCGTACTATGAGCTGGTATCTCGAGACATTCCACTTGAAGCCACTACATATTCAATTATTATTGCAATGCTAAACAAGAATTATACTTTAGAGAAATTACTCAACTCGTTTCTTCCATCGGACCACGAAAACATCAAGCGTTTTCTCAAACTTCTGATTTTTCAAGACCTCGCTCATTTCCCGACGGAGGAAGACCTATCCTTCTTCTACGCTATGGAACTGTGGCAAAACCTACTCCTTCAACTCAGAATGGCACTTTCTCCAGAAACATTTACTGATCTTTTCAGTGAACTATCGTTGCGGAACAATAATACCCCCCTCCAGCGAAGACTATTTCATATGCCGCAAGCAGTGCAACCGATCGAGAATGAGCTTATTCGGGCAGACATGACCGATAACACTTCAAACTCGTGTTCTTCTCAAATCGTTGTAGCAATTACCATCCTTTTGCAAACTTTGTCAAAACATGCCTCCTCCAAAGAAGTCAAGAAAGTCCTCACTCCCTACCGTGACTTCATCTTTTCTCAGGCTCTTGATATCTATGAGAGCTACAAGCTTGGAATTCTGGAAAAAATTATTCTTTGGCTTGAACAAAACCAATAGAAGGTGAATAAAAATGGATTTGGATGCAAAAATTGATCCCACAAAAGCCATTGAGCTGAGACCCGGTCTGTGGTGGATTGGGTGGCCCGATGAAGATGCCGGATTCTCAAACAACCCGTATCTTCTGATTGACGGGGATGAAGTAATTGTTTTCGACCCCGGTTCCCGACTCCCACAGCACTGGAAATGGGTTCGGGATAAAATAGAATCTGTTGTCCCATTGGAAAAAATAACAATGGTCATTGTTCATCACCAAGACCCAGACTTGTGCGGTGCTATTCCTCTAATTGAGCAGGAAATTGGTGTTAACAACTTTGAAATTGTCACAACTGAAAGAACTGCTGTTTTCATTCCTTACTATGATGTGAAAACAGAGGTAACCACTGTTGAAGACGGGGAGATCATGGAAATTGGAAATGGGAGAGAATTACTCTTCTTAACCAGCCCATATCTGCATTTTCCTGGGGCCATGGTAACCTATGACACGAAGGAAAAAATACTGTTCTCTTCTGACATCTTTGGTGGTTTTTCCGTTGATTGGAACCTTTTTGCAAACAAGTATTATTTCGAGGCGATGAAACTCTTTGCTCAGCCCTATTTTGCTGATAAGCGACATGTGATGAATTTCTTGAACAAAATCGAACCTCTCGACATTGACATGATTTGTCCTCAACATGGTTCGATTATTCTGCGCGACAAGGTCAAAGAAGCCATTGAAACCCTAAAGAATCTGGAGGTAGGAATATGGACGTAACAGATGAAACGCTTAAGGAATTCACGCAGATTCTTGTGCAGCGAGGCTTGGGTCTTTATGGCCGAGAGAAAATGGCACAGATATGCTATGAATCAGATATTGCACTTTTGGACGATGATACGATAGATTTCTTGAGTGACGATTTGAAGAAAAGTGTTGAAAAACTATTGCTGAATTATTCCAAATTTAATCTGACTGCAAAAATGACAGCCGTCGTACTAGCCAAAAGACATGGTATTCCAATCCCGCCTGCATTACAGAAGAAAAAGAAGAAATCGCGTATACGACGCCTATTTTCTAGATAAGCACATACAGCCAAGTATTAGGTCATTTGTTCCGCATTTGTTTTCTCTTTTCAAAATTCTTGAAATCAATTCCATATTCGGCCATAGGCATAAGGTTCTTCAAGGTAATGGTCTCTTAATATAAACGCGATATAAATGGGCGAAGAAGAAAAAGATATTCTTAATCCCCTTTTTGAATTACTGTCCATTCCCAGTATTACGCAACATCGGGCAAATGTTCGGTTTGCAAGCGATTGGTTAATGGCCTACCTTTCACAGACTGCTGATCATGTTAAACGAGTCGAGACTGATGGCAATCCCGTGATTCTTGCAGAGTGGTCTGCCCCTCAAGGGCGCGAAGCCCCAACAGTCTTGCTTTATGGTCACTATGATGTTCAACCCCCTGGCGATCTAAGCCAATGGAGCTCAGACCCTTTCAAACCAGAAATTCGAGATGGCAGATTATTTGCAAGAGGAGCAGGTGATAACAAGGGCCAGTTTTACGCTCATCTCAGAGCCATTGAATATCTTTTAGAGCAGGACGCTTTGAAGTGGAATGTAAAACTTCTTCTTGACGGTGACGAAGAACAAGGATCTCCCTTTCTAGCCACCGCAATGGAAGATAACATCGAGTTCTTTCAAGGCATTGATCTCATCATTGTTTCCGATGGTCCTGCACACGTTTCTTGGAAGCCGTCTCTTGTTTTTGGAGCAAGAGGCATTCTTACTTTCCAGTTAGAAGTAAGACTTGCCAAGAAGGATGTCCATTCTGGAAATTTCGGTGGCATTCAGCCAAATGCCGCTTGGGCGTTGCTAGATCTTATAAACACCCTGCGGGAACCTTTCACTGAGCGTTGTCTGGTCAAAGGCTTTTATGAAAGCGTTATTGATCCTGACTTAGAAGCCACCAAGGTAGCGCTTGATCTTCCTCTTGACGAAGACCAGTTGAAAAAACAACTTGGGATTCCCTTCTTTGGAGGAGAATCAAGTTACCCGTTGCCCTTCCGAGTGATGTTTCGCCCCACGTTGAATCTGAGAGGCATTTCTTCCGGTGGCGTGAGAACCGAAGCAAGAACAATCGTTCCCGCTGAAGCCGTAGCTGAGCTAGATTGTCGTCTCGTCCCCTACCAAGATCCCGAAAGCATTGCTAATAAAATTCGAAATCATTTCCAAGATTTACGAAAAGATCCAAGGTATGCGAGAATCTTGGATAACACAACCCTGTCGTTTGGTGCTGCTTTCAAACCCCTTTACACACCCGTTTCTTCACCTTGGACAGGCTTTCTAGAACAAGCCATAAAGAAAGGTTTTCATGAAACCCCTGTTAAAGTTCCTCTTCTAGGAGGAAGTCTTCCCGTGGCTGTTCTCAACGAAAAAACCAATGCTCCCTTATTTATCCTCCCATATGCTCAGCCCGATCAATCCAATCATGCACCAAACGAGAA
>JAJRWK010000065.1 GCA_024276795.1 archaeon
CTGACAATAGTTCTAGCTCCAATTCTTAGAAGATACAGAAAAGATCGCGAAGCCGAAGCTAGATGAGATAATTCGTCGAATGTCCGACTGGTCTTATCTCCACCCATTTCACAATCTCTAACTCCATTTTCTTTAGCAATTTAAAACATTTCAACCGACTCAAACAAGAACATTTATTGAACAACTGACGATTTCGCGTTTAGTAACGGCTAACCGCAATAAAGCGCTCGATTTGTTCACTTAAGAAAACCAGAGAGAATCTGTAACTAGACGCTCTTCAATCATGGTGATTAAGAAATATAAATTCTCCCGTACGTAGTAAGGTGTTCCTCTATTATTTCCGATTATCGGATATGTTGTTCGAAATTTTTATTAGATTTGGTTCATAGGTTACGATATTAGGAGGTTGATTTGTGAGTAACCAGAATATCTTTTATCCAAGCAAAGAAGTCATTTCCAAGGCTAATATCAAAGAATATGAGAACACCTACAAGCGCTCAATTGAAGACCTAGAGGGATTCTGGGCAGAAATCGCAGGAAGAGTCGATTGGCACCGAAAATGGGATAAAGTATTAGACAATTCTAACCCTCCTTTTTACAAGTGGTTTGTAGGCGCAAGAACCAACATTGTTCATAATGCAATTGACCGTCATTTGACGACAGCAACAAGAAATAAGCTGGCATATATTTGGGAAGGTGAACCCGGAGACACCAGAGTCTTTTCCTACCATGCTGTGAACCGAGAAGTTACCAAAATGGCCAATATGATCAAGTCAATGGGAATAAAGAAAGGAGACATCGTAACCATATACATGCCGCAGATTCCCGAATTGATTTTTGCCATGCTTGCATGTGCAAAGATCGGAGCGGCCCACAGTGTTGTTTATGCAGGATTCAGTGCAAAGGCGCTTGCGGATAGAATCAACGACGCACAATCCAAACTGCTCATCACAGCTGATGGTGGATGGCGGAGGGGAAAAATTGTAGATTTGAAAAAAATCGCCAACGAAGCTGCGGAGATCACACCTCTACTGGATGAAATGATCGTAGTAAAACGAACGGGGCACGACGTTGAGATGGAAGATGAAAGGGATTTTTGGTATCATGAGTTAGAAAAAGAAGATTTCGTACACAATAAATGTGAGACAGAGGTCATGGATGCAGAAGACATGCTTTTTATTCTTTATACTTCAGGTACCACGGGGAAGCCGAAAGGAGTAAAACACACCCATGGAGGTTATCAAGTATACACTTCGTTCGTGCATTATGCAGTTTTTGACATCAAGCCTGAGGATCGATGGTGGTGTCTTGCAGATCCCGGGTGGATCACGGGACATTCATTTATTGTCTATGCTCCCTTGATTAATGGGGCAACCACGATGCTCTACGAGGGAGCTCCAACTTATCCCCAGCCTGACCGTGTATGGGAAATGATTGAAAAATATCAAGTCAATATCCTTTATACTTCTCCAACAGCCATCCGTGGCTTCATGCGATTTGGAGACGCATGGGTCAAACAACACGATCTGAGCAGTCTTCGGCTTTTGGGGACGGTTGGAGAACCAATCAATCCTGAGGCCTGGCTCTGGTACTATCATATTGTTGGGGGAGGAAGACTCCCCATAATGGACACTTGGTGGCAAACAGAAACAGGAGGATTCATGATTAGTCCCCTTCCAATCACACCATTAAAGCCTGGAAGTGCAACTAAGCCATTGTTTGGTATAGACGCTGATGTTGTTGATGAAAAAGGAGAAACAGTAGAACCAAATGAGGAAGGTATCTTGGTCATAAAAAAACCTTGGCCTGGAATGGCTCGCACAATTCTGGGTGACGATGAAAGATTCAAGCAAATATATTGGTCAGACTTTGCAGAGCAGGGCTGGTATAAAACGGGTGATTCTGCTCGCAAAGACGAGGACGGCTATTTCTGGATTATCGCAAGAATCGATGATGTCTTAAAAGTATCAGGATACCGACTAGGGACAGCAGAAGTAGAAAGCGCGCTTGTGAGCCATAAGGATGTTGCTGAAGCAGCCGTGATCGGGCTACCACATAAGCTGAAAGGCAATGCCATCCACGCATATGTAATCTTGATGCATGGAGTTCAAGAGACACCAGAATTAGAAAAAGAACTCAAATCACACGTGAGAAAAGAAATGGGGCCTATAGCAGTTCCAGAAAAAATTAATTTCGTGGACAGCTTGCCCAAAACAAGATCAGGAAAAATCATGCGCCGTGTCCTAAAAGCTCAGGCATTAGGAGAAGATCCTGGAGATCTTAGTACTATCGAAGATTAAAGAAGTTAAGCTATGACTATATATATTCAAACCGCTCACAGTACTTTAAAAACACGTTACCTCAGAGGTTTGAAAAGGGTAAAACTATTGCATATATTTCTCATTGACAAATCTGCTCATGATGGGAGAAGTGTTACTGAGGAAGTCATGCCGCTTATGCGTTTTATGACTATTTCTTGGTATCAATGAATTTGTGTTTTAATCGCTTATATGTTGAAAACATTTTTTACCTATTTTATGTTTGTAAAGGAGAAGTATCGATCTCTTTCATTTACGTTGGCTACACGATTAATTCTTAAAATTCTTAGTTCGCCAAGGACAGGATAATTTCACCATTTTTCGCTGACTGAGGAAGGGCTTGTAGAAAACAACTAAGATCGTTCTTTAAATGTTGTCAAGGAGAGGTAATACATACTTTCTCATAAGTAGTGATTAAGTATGACAAGACACGCTAACAGAAAAAAACGGGTATCATCAAACCTAGTAGTTGGTCTTGCTGCGGGGTTTATGATCGTTCTGCTGAGTCTAAGCGGCTATTCTTCCGCGTTTCCCATATTCTTTGATCCGGGAGGGGGTACCGTAACTACTCCGAGATATGCGGTTATAGTTCACGGGATTTTTGGAAAATCGGCCGATATGACTGTCATTCGAGATGAAATTTCGTCCATATACGGAGGCACAGGAAATATTTTGATGGTTGATTATTATTCCTCCAATATTATCACAGGAGAGTACAACGTTTTTACCCCAATCGGTCCCTTCAAAGATTCAAATAATATTTGGAGAGTTTCACCCTCGAGCAAGTCTTTAGCTAATTACGTTCAACAACAGATCAAGAACTGGTTATCAAGCAAACCAGATGTGACGTCTCCAGCAGGATACGTTGACATCATTGCACATAGCATGGGTGGGTTAGTTGTGAAATCCATGTTAACTGATTACTTTAATGACGGCAACATTGTTGCCGGAGGAAAAACGTTCAAGATCCGAAAAATCATTACACTCGGAACACCCCATCAAGGGTCAACCATGGCTAAGTTTGCTGAAATGGTATATAACCTAGTTTTAGATGGTTTTTTCAAAGCCACAGACCTTGTTACGATGAGAGAGACCCTTAGAGCCTATATCACGTTGCTTGATACGGGCTTTCCTTCTTGGTTAATTGAGAAAACTCTAGACGGTATAGAATATCTCGCTAAAAATATCCTCAAAATTGATCTTAGTACTCAGTTACAAGATATTTATTACAATGCAATGTACTCCATGGGCCTCCAACGTTCAACTGCGGAAGCCTTACTTGATTATACGGGGATCACTCAGATACAAATGATGATTCCTGGTCACAGCTTCCTCAAACATATTAACAAAGATACCACTCCGGGACCAGCATCAGTTACTTGGTATAGCTTTGTGGGTACCTACCAATATACGAATATATATGGCGTGGAAGTCCCCAATGAAATTCTTGAGTTTGCATTTAAACTTATCCCTGCAACCGAAACCATTACGGCATCGGTCAAAATAGGGGACATTCCTATGTTTCTCCCCTCTAACATAAGGATATCATATCCACATAGCACGGGAAATTACAAAATGGATGTGGGATATAAGGTAAGCTGGGGACTTTTTAGTCCTGATGAAAATTGGGTGTCTTACACTGTAACATACTGGCCGGAAAATGATGGTTTCGTAAATGCGTTTTCTGCAAGAAATCCTGGTTCTTCGATCTATACATTCTCGTCTAACAACCACTACACAATCTATGCGGGATCGAATTCCCTGTCTACTATGTCATCAATTCTTGCCTAATTTGGTCGAATAGTTACAAATTGCACTTCCTCCCCACTCATATTATTTTCATAAAACTATTGACTATTGAATAGATGAAAGAGAGTTTATCTAGAAAGATTATCTTGAAAAAGATAAAAGAATTCAGATATTTCAAGTTCACGAATTCTTTTTTTAAGTAAGGACTGGGAGATGGGGTTAACCATATTTTGAAAATCCTCTAGGATTCCTAGAGCTTTGAATGCTGATTTGGTTGTCTTATTTTTGTTAGTAAACAATTTCTTGATAAAAAGGAAATATTGTTCTAATTCTTCTTGCATAAGATAGGACAGTGGTGATTTTTGCTTTTCAAAATATAGGATTATAGATTCGACTTTTGGTGGGGGGGCGAAGTGGGATTTGGAAACTTTCCTAAGTGGGTTTAGGAGATACATGCTCTGGAAAGCCACACTACTTGCACGGTATAGTTTTGAACCTGGAGATGCCATGAGTTTTTGGGCAAACTCAAGTTGGACGAGCATTGCTCCTCTTTCAAATTTTGACATTGCAACTTTGAAGGCTAAGGGTGTGCTAATTGAATAAGGAATGTTTGAGATGAAAATGGTTGCAGATTTTGGAAATGTTGTTTTCAGTACGTCCTTCTTAATTATTGTTACATTTTCCAAGTTAGTAAACTTGGTATCCAAATATTCCGCAAGAATTGGGTCTGTTTCATATACCCAAACATGCTTTGCTCTTTTTGCTATAACTTCAGTCAGGATGCCAAAGCCACCCCCGACCTCAATAACTTCTTCTTCCGAACTTGGATTAACCAAGTCCACTTGAAGCTGGGCTATGCTTGAGTTTTTCAAGAAATGCTGGCCAAGGGATTTCCTTGGTGAAAAACCTTGAATAAAAGCATCATTAGCAAAGTTGTTTCTTTCCGAGAATAATGGTGGAGCCATTTTTCTTCGCTTTTTCTTAGGTTTTTATCGATTTTTGGGGCGGGTGAACAAGTGGTATTTTTCGTTCCCTTCGAGTTCTTTGACAATTCGCTCTACAATGAGCTTTTCGGGCTCGTGAATGCCGGCTCTCTCGGTTAGATCCTGGAATGAGGTGAAGGGTACATGGGATCGCTCTTCAAGGATTTTCTGCATAGTTTTCTTTCCGATGCCGGGGATTAGTTCTATAGAGTGCATTCTTGTAGTAATAGGCTGCGCCTTGTTGAAGAATTCAACAAACCGTCTTTCATTCTTGGAAACAATGATCTGTATTGCTTCTCTTAGGTGTTCTGAAGCGGTGTGTGTGAGTTCTTCGATACCGATTCTTCCTCTTATTTGCTGAATTTCTTTCCTTGTTTCTTTGCCAATCCCCACTCTGTCAAGAATGCTTAGAGTGGTTCCTGGGACGGGAATTAACTCAAGCAGTGTAAACCAGGTTTCCCCTATCGCTTGGGCAATGTTTTCCTTGTTTCCAATATGAACGCCTTCGGGAATGTAGTCTAAGATGATGGCGTATTCTTCAAATCGCCGTGCCCGGTGATGTTCTCGGCCTTCACGATGACCCCCCCTTCCTCTTCCGGGAGGTCGATCGTAACGGGAAATTCGCCGACTCAATTAAGCTCACCAATCCTTTCTTGCAGAGATATGATTTAACTGTATCTCCTTCTTCTTCTAATACTTAGCGTTTCCTTGTCAATTAGGCTTTCGTTACCTTGAAGTTATTTTGCTAGCAAAAATAGGGAAATAGTTGTTCAAGGGCTTGTGGGTGAAACGCTGTGGCAAGTTCGAGGAAAAGTTACACGAATTGTCAGATTTCGTCGTCTAGAGGCGGTTCTTCTGCTTCTTCGTCGACTTCCATTGTTACAACTTCACTAATTGCGTTAAGCATTTCGTACAAGGTGTCAGTAGTCATGGGGCGACCTTCAGATCCCAGAACCGCTCGCAATTCATCGATAGTGTCGGGAAGCACGTTTACAACTGATATTGCAGATACCTCGCTCAATCTAAAGTCCTCGATAAGTTTCTCCACAAGTATTCGTGCATGTTTAGCAGGAAGCTTGGAGAATTCTTGAGCATGTTCGAGTGCTATGCGTTGATAATAGCTAGCGTCTTCTTCGTCGTCCTCGAGTCGCTTTCTCAAATACGCAAGTGCTTCTGGGAGAGTGATTCTCTTAGATTCGTAGACTTTTTTCACCATGGTTTTGCCCCGCCTTAATGCACAAGAAATTGATATTATTGGTTGCTCTTTCGCAAATGCTGTGGCAAGGCGACGATTTGCTTATACTGATTCCCATCCCTAACTCGAACAACATAGGCATTTCCTTGTTTCGTGAGAACGGTTCCAGTCTTCCCTTGGAATCTTCTGTGGGGACGTCCTTTATGGACACTCGGATTAATAATGATGGATACCTTGTCGCCTTCTTCGAAGTCAAGGAGCAAGTATCGAAGGGATCTTATCCCTTTCTTTCGTGGGTGTACGCGAAACAGGCGTCTGGTACGATTGTTGTAGCCCTTGGATTTCCTCAACGTTTATCTCCTCTTTAAAATCCCTAATCGAGACCCTTACTTGAATGATTTAAGATTTTCGAAAGAGAGGGAAAACAAATCGAAGAAACAATGACATGATATTTGCTACTCATCGATGTGCTACGTAGGAGGAAATGCAAAAGCAGTACTTTATTTGCTTAGTTTTTCGCCTTTCTTGTATCCTGATGATCGATTATTGTTTAGCTTTCGTCTTCGAACTGCGGATCCGATAAACGCTCCCGCAACGAGAAAAACAGCTAGGAATACTGCGAGAACGAATAGCAAAACAACGACGATGAATAAGATAAGGATTAAGAAAACTTCTCCCAAATCGTTTGTCTGTGACTGATTTGGCTTCTGCGTGAAGATGATAAGGGGAACTGCTCCAATTGCGATTACGGTGAGAGCCGCGGCGAAAGCAGCTTTCTTGTATTGAAAAGGAGAAAGGTATCCACATACAAAACCGGAGAGTAGTCCGATGATGACAGGATAAGCAAAATCGGGAAAAGATTCTAGCATATTGCTATTCTTGCTGATGAATGAAAGTACAACTAATGAAAGAATAATGGTGACCAAAGTGAATACATAACTTGTTTTCCAGTCGTTTTCGTTCACTGTGCAAAGTATTTCTTGCATCTAATAAAAGTAATTTTTGGAAATAATTCAGAAAATAGTGCTAGTTTCTGGTTTATTGATAAGATCGAATTAGAGCGGATGAAGGGGAAATGAACGAAGGGTTAGGAATTGCGCCAACTATTCAAAAGCGGAGGGCGGAATAATGTCTTTGCCATGTTTTTTCTTGGCATTCATTAATCGTTGCTTGATGAGTTCGAGTTGTGCGAAGAATTCTTCTGGCATGTCTTGTTCTCCTCGATAGATTTTTTCGACTCTGTCCAGTTTTTCTAGCCATTTGTTGACTCTGATTGCAAATTCTGCTTCATACTTCTCTCGAGAATACTCTTTGTCAAAGACTTTTTGGAAAAGATTGGCCAAGTCCTCGTATTTCGGGATGAAACCGATGGGAGTCTCAATGGCGTCAAATTCACCATGGATTCGGCCTTCAGCCCAGATAAGCCAGATTTTCTTGTCAACCTTGTCGTCATAGAATTTCCCGTTTACGTCGCGCAAGAAGTAGTTCGTTGAAAAAATCTTTATCTGATCTGGGTTGCTGAGTTTATTCTTGAATTCAAAATGTGCTTTCAAGTAATGGCCTAATGGAACGACAATGAAATCGAGATTTGCCATTGGCTGTAGCTTTCGAACTCCAACTTTTCCAAGAGTTGCGGCAGTTGTCTCTGATTCTATAGAAGCGCCAATAAATACGCCGTGATTCCAGTCAAGTGATTGGAAAATAGGAACACTAGTGTCACTGTCCCTACCACCGTACAAGATGCCATGGAAAACCACTCCCTCAGGATTATGAAGTTCAGGATCGCAGTTCTCTAGGTCTTGTAGCCTTATTGTATAGCGAGCATTGGGGTGAGAAGGCGGGATCTCTTTTCCGTGTTCGTCTTTCTTTCCTTTGTGCCACTCTCCAGCAAAGTTGAAGCCTTCTTCTGGAATTTCTTTGCCCATGCCAAGCCAGTAAGGGGTTCCGTCGTGAATAAGAACATTGGAAAAAATCATTTCTCGGGGAGATGTGAGAACCTTATAGATCAAGGGGTCATCTACGGGATTCACATCTTTAATGATTCCAAATATTCCAGCCTCAATATTTGCAGCCCTTGCGACTCCTGCCTCATCGACCCGAATATAAGCAATGTCGTCACCAACGATTGTGTGACCAGGAATCATTGCAGTGGATGTTTTCCCACAGGCACTTGGATATGCGCCAAGGAAGTAGGTTTTTCGAGACCGATCGATTGGAAACACGCCAGAAATAAACATGTGTTCAGTGAGCCAGCCCTCTCGTACAGCGCGGTTAATGGCAAGACGAAGAGCGAGTTTCTTCAAGCCCAAACTATTTCCAGCA
>JAJRWK010000066.1 GCA_024276795.1 archaeon
AGAGGCTTTGTTTAGCACCTGTAGATAATGGGCTGTCTCAAAATACAACTGGTTACAACCAAATGTTCCTGCAAAATATGAGATTCTTATCGGCACTCCTTTTTCACGAATCCTTCTCTCTAACTCATGTAGGTCGATATTGGAAAAATATGCAGCAGGTGCATTTTCCTCAAGTACTTGACCCTCAATCACGGTGCCACAATTATAGGGGTGTCCTCGAGAATCGACATAATTCAAGGCTGTCTTTTCTAAAGAAATTGAATGCCTGTTGGCCTGACCTGTCAACACAACATAGTGTGGGTCGAGCTCATCCACCAGTGCGCGAATTTGTCTCCGTATTGTGGCGAATTCTAGCTTAACCTCTCTTCCAAAGATTGTTGCTTGATTAATCTTTGCACCATCAAGTGTGTCAGATATGACTTGGCTTGAATTTATGTCGTTTCCTCCAAAAGGTTCAAACCCTGTGAGAAGTATTTTTTTTGTCACTTTTATCAAAGGCAACCTTGTATCTGTGTGATTTGGATGTTTCTCCTGTCTGGAAGAAAAACGGAAAACCCGTTGCTATGTGCCATCCACAAATTCTTGTCAAATAGTAATTCTTGGTAGAAGATTTTTTATCATTATGATGTGGAGTAGAAACAAATGAGTTCCCATGAAGCACTAAATGAAATAATGGGATTGATTTCTAAACACAACAAGATTTTTCGGGAATCAATTCCTCTAATCGCAAGTGAGAACCTCTTGTCAAAATCTGCTAGAGAGGCTCTTGTTTCTGACTTGGGCATGAGATATGCCGAGGGGTGGCCTGGCGAGCGGGTCTACGCCGGATGTCAAGCAATTGATGAGATCGAAATAAAGACCATAGAGCAATTGAAAAAATTATTCAATGCCGCTTTTGCAGACGTAAGACCTATCTCGGGGGTAGTAGCGAATCTTACTGTTTATACTGCATTCACGAAGCCTGGAGATACCATGATGGCAATTTCCATCGCTAGTGGCGGCCATATTTCAATGGGACCCTTGCGTGCCAAATCTGGTAATATTATCGGTGGAACAGCTGGAGCCGTTCATGGCTTAGAAGTAGAATATCTGCCTTTTGATCATAAAGAAATGAACATTGACGTTGCTGAAGCAGAAAAAAGAATTAAGGAGACGAAGCCTCAGCTAGTTCAATTCGGTGCATCAGTATTTTTATTCCCTCACCCAGTCAAAGAACTTGCTCCGATCGCCCATGAAGTTGGTGCGAGAGTAAACTTTGATGCCGCTCACGTTTCCGGTCTCATTGCTGGGGACAATTTCCAAGATCCTCTTCGTGAAGGGGCCGATTCTATGAGTTTTTCCACTCACAAAACATTCTTTGGTCCCCAGCACGGGGCCGTCGTCCTCCGTTCCGAGGAATTTGCAGACGACATTAAAAGAGCTGCCTTCCCTGGAATGACCTCGAATCATCACTTGCATAATGTTGCGGCACTGTCAATTGCTGCTTCTGAATTTGAAGTTTTTGGTAAAGAATACACAACCCAAATTGTGAAAAACAGCAAGGCTTTGGCTCAAGCACTTTATGATTTCGATTTTAACGTTGTGGCGGCTGATAAAGGGTTCACAGAATCTCACATTATTCTCGTAGACGTTTCTAATCTACAAAGTTCAATTGGATTGGGTGGCGATATTGAGAAGCTACTGGAAAAATGCAACATCATTGTTAACCGTAACCTTCTCCCTTGGGACATTAGGGAGAAGCGTTCCTATATGAATCCTGGTGGAATACGGCTGGGAACAAGTGAGCTAACTCGGCTAGGTATGAAAGAAGGGGAAATGGAGCGTGTTGCAGAGTTCATCAAAAAGGCGCTACTTGATAAGCAAAGTCCGAAAGAGCTGAGAAAGGAAGTTTTAGAATTCAAGAAAGACTTCATGACTTTACATTACACTTTCGACGAAGGCTTCAATCCTTATCTTGACTATTCCCTCTCTCCAGTTGCTTAATATTGATACCTTTCTTTTCCTCCTCTTTTTTGTGCATTGTCTCGTATATCTTTTTTCCATTTCGGTCTAATGTGGTGGTCATTATATTGGCTTGTTACATTTTTCCCAAATATCTTAATAGTATATAAAAATCTGGCTTTCCTACTATTTTATTAAGACCAAGAGAGGTAATGTCGGATTGTGAGAATATGAACATAAGCAATGCAAATGGGCAGTCGGTTCTCATCGTTGGGGGCGGCATTGCAGGGATGCAAGCCGCTCTGGATTTAGCAGACCAGGGAATAAAGGTCTATCTTGTTGAGAAACTTCCAAGCATTGGCGGACGAATGGCACAATTAGACAAAACATTTCCGACTCTTGATTGTTCGTCTTGCATCCTCACACCAAAAATGGTGGACGTGGCTCGTCATAAAAACATTGAACTTTTGACATATTCTGAGGTTCAAGAAATAAAAGGGAGGCCCGGAAATTTTACGATCCAGATTCTCAAAAAACCACGATACGTTAACATTGACACATGCAACGGTTGTGGCATATGTGTTGCCAAGTGCCCCAAAAAGGCTCCAAATGAATTCAACATGGGCATTGATGACCGCAAAGCAATCTATTTTTTGTTTCCTCAAGCTGTTCCCCTTGTCCCTGTGATTGACAGCGATAATTGTATCTATTTTCTACGTGGTAAGTGTCGTGCTTGCAAGAAGCACTGTCCGACTCATTCTATTAATTTTGAACAGCAACCCGAAATTGTTGAGATCCACGCTGGTGCCGTTATTTTTGCGACGGGTTTTGGCCTTTATGATCCAAGTAAGAACAATGATTATGAGTACAATGTGTTCCCTGATGTAATCACTTCCCTTGAGTTGGAACGTCTTGTTTCCTCAACGGGACCAACGGAGGGACATGTAGTTAGACCATCAAATGGTGAAGAGCCAAGAAAAGTTGCGTTTATTCTCTGTGTTGGCTCTCGAAGCCAGAAAGCCAACTATTGGTGTTCTAGATTCTGTTGCATGGCATCGATTAAGCAAGCAATTCTGTTAAAAGAGCATTATCCCAATATAGAATGCACCATCTTTTACATGGATATTCGGGCTTTTGGAAAGGGCTTTCAGGAATTTTATGAAAGAGCAAGAGCTGAACTTGGAATACGCTTCATAAAAGGAAGAGTTGGGTCGGTAAAAGAAAATCCTGAGAAAGAAAACTTATTGCTTCGCTACGAACACGTGGAAGCTGGATACGTCCGTGAAGAAGATTTCGACCTAGTTGTACTTGCAGTAGGGGCGGAAAACGCTCTGCATGAGTATCCGGTTCCTCTAGAACTCGATGATGATGGCTTTATCACTACAAAAGATCGATATCTCGCTCCAGTATATACAACCGTTGAAGGTATCTTTGTTGCTGGCACTGCTGAAGGGCCTAAGGATATTCCTGATTGTGTTGTTCAAGCAGGCGCTGCAGCAATGGAGGCATCGATTTTACTAATGGGAGGTAAACAAAATGGCTGAGTCAATAAGAATTG
>JAJRWK010000067.1 GCA_024276795.1 archaeon
AGCTTGGTCAAAAGCAATTGTTTCGCCGAGAATCCGGCTTGCCTCGTCGGCGGCAACATTCAAAGTTACCGTGCACCGATAAGCTTCTTTTCTAGCCTCTCGGATAGTCTTGCTTCCCTCTCTCGCAATGATTTGTGCAAACTCTTCCATTTTTGCCTCGACTATCTGAGCTGTCTTCCGCAATATTTCGACTCGTTTATGGACGGGGAGCTTCTTGCTGGTCTCAAACCCTTCCACTGCCGCGGCAATCGCCTTGTCAACGTCTTCAACTGTTCCTCTGGGAACCGTATCAATAACTTCTCCGTTGAAGGGGTCAATAACTTCGATTTTTTCATCCTTGTCTACCCATTCTCCATTTATTAGCATCTTCATTTAAACCACCTCAGTCAGATTAACTACGCATGTTTAGAGCTTGCTTGAAGTATTCGATGGATATCGAGAATATCCGTTAGCAAAGCAAACCCGGTCGGTAATTTACCAGCACCAGGTCCCACGATAGTTACTTGGCCAACATACTTCGTGTGAAATGTTAGTGCATTGGTCGAACCACTGACGCTTGCTAAGGGATGATCTAGTGGGATCATCTCCGGCTTCACCGAAGCAGTAACACTCCCGTCCTCATTTACCTTGGCGGAGGCGATGAGTTTCCATCTTTTGCCTTGTTCCAAAGCCGATTTGAGATCCTCACGGGTGATCTTAGTAATGCCCTCTCTTTCAACGTCGTCTTTTGTTATTTGCTGATCCATGAGAACATTTGCCAAGATCACGACCTTTCCCACAGCATCCCATCCTTCAACATCTCCAGTGGGATCGGCCTCGGCATAGCCCAGTTCTTGGGCCTGTTTAAGTGCTTCTTCATAGCTAAGGCCTTTCTCCATTTCTGTGAGAATATAGTTCGTTGTTCCATTAACAATTCCTTGAAACATAGTTATCTTGGATCCCGCCAAATTATATCGACCAAGATTGATTGCAGGAGTGCCTGAAAGAACGGTCCCCTCGTACCTTAGCTCAACGCGGTTTTCCCGGGCAAGTTGTTCCAATTCGTTCACAGCCAGTGCAATTGGTCCCTTGTTTGTCAGAACAACATGTTTTCCGGCTTGGAGGGCCGTCTTTACATGAGTTAATGCTGGCTCACCGGTCTTGAGGTCCGTCCAGCTTACCTCAATAATGATGTCTGCATTGCTTTCCGTAATGGTCTTGAGACTGTCCCAGCCAGTGGTAGCAGCCTCAGGATAATCATTCAATGAGTGTCCGTCGCGTACCATTTCTAGGGTTTTTCTCAGGTCAATGCCATTAGGGTGATACACGGAGCCTTTGAGTGTGTCAGAAATCGCCACAACCTTGAACTTGAATCCATAGTCTTCGTAAAGTTCTTCTTCTGAATCGAGCAGGATTTCGGCCAGCCCTTGTCCAACGGTTCCAAATCCAATAAACGCCAGATTATAGATCATACCAATCGTTCCTCAAGCCAGCTTTATATGATTCCGTTTTAAAGTTCATTGGGCTGAGATGAACATTCGTAAGCCATTATGGATAAAACTTGTCTTGTCTTCCCTATGAATAATCCAAAACGTTTTCCTGCCTTGGTCTGGAAGCAATTTTTCCCTATTGTCCCTCTCTTTCAAGTGAAAGAGCGTATTCTCTCTTTGAACACATTGCGCGTCCATGAGAACAAAAGCTGAAACTCATTTCCTAACATTGCTTGATCGGAATTCTTCCGCAGTGGGGTCTCCGCAATTAGAGCAATACTGATCTCCAGGATAAATTTGATTTCCGCATTGGAAACATCGTAATACGAACGGATTAGGAGAATTAGCTGTTTCTCTCTCCTTATCCTCCAAAATTGCAACATACATCTGTCGATCCTTTTCTGCCTGTATTCTCTGTTTATCTAACTCTGAGGCAAAACTCCCCAGCATTGATTTTTGAGTCTTAAATTCCGCCTGTGAGAAAACCAAGAATGCAATCACGATAAATATCGGAATGATGAGAAACAGTAAACTTCCTTGACCGGGAAATACAGCCGAAATCTGATACCATATGAAACCAAAGAACAGCAGAAAAAGCACCAGTCCGACTAACATCATATTCATTCCCATTTTGCTCGTTGAAGCAATCATCCCGAACTGTTTTTTCTCCAGCTCAAGGACTTCGGCATGACAGATTGGACACAAATCATAGGTTGCGTAAGATCTATTCGAGCTGAAATGGTGATGTGAGTCAAAGCCATGGTGGAAACTATGTCCCGAATAAGAACGCGTTATCCTTCTTGTGTCTTGAAGGCACAGTGGGCGATGACATCTCATGCATGTATTCTCAGCCACAATTTCCGGATGAAAAGCACACATAACTTTAGGAGACATTTGAATTCAATTGAACTGGGTCAGAATATCTAAAAAACTTGCCCGAATCACTGATGTTCTTCTTAGAGCTAAATGACGAGTGTTTTTGGGAACTCAGCAATGAGACTCGGTAGAACTCTTATACACGCTCTACCGGAATTCGAGTAGGAGTAAGGGTGTGCAAAACACTTTGCTACGACCAACGAAAGAACTTTAAGATCTATTTCTATTCTTTATCCGTCCTTTTAAGTCTGTTCTAATAGCAATAGCTGTGCCACCCCCTATGCCCGTGACGACGCCAAGTATGGCAATGAGCGTAGATCTATTGATGCGCCCCGACTCCGGGCTAACCGGGTCTGTACTATTGCTAGACCCCGCATCATTGTTTTTCCCACCGTTCTGACTATTCGTATCGTTGGGAGACGTGTTGGTATTAGAATTTGTTCCTTCGATTTCACCAAAAACTAGGGTGTAGTTAGAGGAAACAGTTACTTCACCATCAGTATCTTTAGCAAAAAACCAATAGGTGAGCACCCCGTCTTGATGAAATATTATGGTAAATAGATATGTTTGATCTGTTTCTTGTGTGGCGTTCAAGAATCCGACTGGCTGGTTCTCGAAGACGTATGCCATCCAAGCTGTAACAATCTCAATGTTTGCAGAGAACCCAACATCTATTGTAACATTAGTTGATACTTCAACCCTTGCTGGAGCAATCACATCGAAGGCAACGACTTTTTCTTCAATTCTCACATTTTTAGAACTTGACTTAATATTCCCACTCTTGTCTGTTGCTATGATCGTAACTTCTAACTCTTCGCCATATTCTCCGGAGGGAAGTTCTATTTGGTACAAATTCCCACTAATGGGTGTTGCGATTACGCTTCCACTAATGTTCTGAAGTAAATATCGGTATTCTACAAGAACCGTGTCAATCCCGCTGTCCGGATCAGAAACATTGACTGTAAGGGTAGCATTTTTTCGGGGCTGAATCTCGAGGGTGATGTCTGTTATTTCTGGCGGTTTCTCATCTCTAACCGTGAGCAAATAATATTCTGAGTTATTATCATCAACTGCTTTGTTTCCAGCAACGTCAAACACGACCACTCGTAATTCCCATTCACCATAGACAGGTATTGCTGATGTTGGCGAAGCCAGTTGGAACCGATTCCACGTGTCTTGTGTGTCTCTTGCTCTATATTCGAGTGTAACATTATACACTGCTGCATCATCGATTGCATTAACTGAGAATTCTAGTATCTCCAAATTGCTAATATTCAGCGATCCGAATGAGACAGAGTTAATGTTGGGAGGAGAAATATCCGCTCCACGCCGTACATAGTACGTAAAGCTTCCCGTTCCCTTCTTGCTCCTTATCAACAATATATACATTTCTTGTGAGGCTGTTTGAAGTTGACCCGTTGTCTCTATACCGCCAAGCCCGTTATGGTCGATTATTTTTGCTTCTCTTTTGCTTCCTGTATCTGCAAACCATGCAAATTCAAGATCAATGTTGCTTGGGGGTTCAGCCCAGATAATAGTTTCAGCTGGACTGGAGGAAAGGTAAAGAACTTCGGTTAGTAGTTGTCCCTCCTCTACTATTTCTACGCTTATCGAAACTTGAGGGGAATCTCCTATGACCCAGTATGTCGATTTTTCTTGAATGGAAATTTGAACGCTCTGATTATCAAAAGACCCTCTTAGTCTGAAAAAATACCAGGATAGTCCGGGCTGAGGAGGTTTCAGCTGGTATTTATTTAATTTCCAAATAAGATAGTAAGCAGAACTTTCTAACGAAGAAATTGCCGTGTACGTGTATTGTTGATCAAAGAATGGATCTCTACTCATTTCATGCTCAAATTCTCCTTGGAACGAATCAATAGTAACAGAATACACAGCTTTGTCAGTACCAACTTCAAAGGCAAAATAGGAATATTTGTTTGAGCTAATATTGACCGATAAGATTTGATTTCGAGGAATAACTGTAGGTTGCTCATTTGACATTTTAGGGAGGGTAACTACTGTCTCAATAGTTATTGTCCCCTCATCGGTTGTTGGAAACTCTTTTCCCAATAGCACTAGGACTATTCCATCAAATTCTGTTATTGGGACAATACCGATTTCAATATTGACCCTTGCTCCAAAAGGCACCATGTCCTCATCAGTAATTACTATGTTCCAGTTCTTGAAGGATTGGGAAAGGTTTCCATTCAAAGCAAAAGCGTAGATTTCGAAAACATTCCGATTGTTCGAGCCAACACTTCCATAGTTGAAAATCGTTGCAGAAATATTTTCACCTGAACTGTAGTTTAGGGGGATCATGTCGAATGCTCGCAGTGCCATTGAATTGGCATATAATGATGAACTTGGCTTTCCTACAAGATTTAACTCATCTGCTCTCCGATAGAAAAATTCTGCTTCACCAGAGCCACTGACCGCAGTTATATTGACGAATAATGGCTTATTATACAGATTGGGATATTGATTTGGGCTCAGAATGAATAATTCATCCTTTCCTTGTTCCCTATTCCAGCTCTTTCCAATCTGCTCTCCACCCGGGGTTTCAATAACTAACGTAAGATCAACGTCAAGACTTGATGAAACATTCAAGTAAAACCCCATGTACGAATATGGGGACGAAGATGTCGCCAAATAATCCACTTCGTAATAGTACGCCTTGACAGAACTATTGAACGTGAGGGTGTAAATAAGAGATTTTTGGGTAGACAAGATCATTGTAGGATTGTTAGGATCTATGCTTGTAATTCCCCAATCTGCTTGCCAAGCATTCCTCTCCGAGTTTACAGGTTCTTTTTCCTTCGATGGCAAGAGTATCTGGTCAGGATAACCCGTGTTTTCTCTTGTTTGAAGCGATAATCCGTCAGTTTTTGTTAATTGGAGATTATCTCCCGCTGAATGTACTGCAATACTGCCGATGAAGTTTGCGATAATTAATAAAGGAAAAATAACCGCAATAACCGACATTTTTGCTCTTGATTTTATCCGATTAGTCATCGCTTCAACTCCACAACCTTGCCTTCGATGGTGTTTCCATGGTGTCCTTCTGTCCTTGCATATATTTCTTTTGGATAATAGGAAATTACAATTCTAGAAAAGAATATATTACCTCCTTGTTGAGCATTTTCGTTTTATGTCCCGAACCCGCTCTTTTTCCAGGTCCCCTCATCACACGCCCTCAGTTAAAAAAAGTTTATT
The DNA here is from genome assembly GCA_024276795.1 of archaeon. Taxonomy (GTDB): domain Archaea; phylum Asgardarchaeota; class Heimdallarchaeia; order Heimdallarchaeales; family JAJRWK01; genus JAJRWK01. The sequence continues at coordinate 5,559 of JAJRWK010000067.1, forward strand.
CAAGCAACAATATGTTCAGCTTTCCAAGACTTTACTCATCATTTTCATTCTGTTATTGGAGGGAGTTGGCCAGAGCATGTCGGGGAGTTTCCAACTAGCGGATCCCCCTCTTGCGCTTGATTCCAAGGCATCGTCTTCCGTTGCGAGTCAGTTCGATGCCCTCAAGAGTTTATACGAGAATCTTGAGGAGAAGAAAAACGAGATATCCACGATCAATAATTCCTTACAGATACAGTCCTCGGAAGATCTTGAAGATGATATAGAGGACAAACGGATAGAAACAGACTTAGAAATACTTGAAGCGACCACAAAGTGGAGAACAAGCGTTAGCTTGTTAGCAAGACTTACCTTTGAACATAAAGACGATCATGATGACTACGATACCTCTGAACATAGCGAAAAAAACATCAGCAATTGCGACGACGAGCACAAAGACCATGGTGATCACTAAAAAGATGATGAGGAATGTCCCGTTGCAAATGAAACGATTGAGTTCTACCTTCATTTTCCAACACCCGACAATGAAGAACGCGAGGACGAAGAGGAAGATGACGAGGACGATAGTCTCTATGATGACACCGAAGATGAGGACGACGACGATAATGACGATGAAACCAAAAAAGCATGGATATTAATTGGAACCGCTAGAACTAACGCGACGGGATGGGCTGAACTGGTCTTTTTTGCAGATCTCCCCGCTCAGCGCTACTTTACTCGTGCTGTTTTTTCAGGCACCGCGGAGTACAAAAAAGCCAAAAGTTTCGTAAACCATCACGGTCTCATAGTCAAACCAGTAGATTCTAAGACAACAATTGAAACCTATTCTGACATCAATTTCACAGATACACTCCCCATAAGGGCAATTATTCGAGATGAATTTCAGAGACCTGTTGAAAACGGCATCACATATTTCAAAATATTTCGTGGATCAACTACTTACTGGGATGTTTTTGTTCCCGTGAATAACGGGGTTGCTGAAATTAATTACAACGTTTCTCTCCCCTCGGGATTCTATTCTCTTCAGGCTCTCTATACTGGAACCCAAAACATTACATTCAGCAAAAGCGTAGTGGGGATCACAGTACATCCCGAAGATACGAGATATATCCCTAAAGGGAAAATTGCGTTCAATCCTGTTATTAGTGAATATGGTCTTAACGAGACATTTCTGCTTCGCTTAACAGATGATGAAGGATTTGGTCTTGCAAACCAGTTCGTTAATATTTCGATTCTTGACAAAGCAAACACAGCAATGTGGAATATTGGTCTCAATACATCTAATGACGGAATCATAGCATTTGAAACTCAATTGTTGTTCCTTCCTGGAAATTACAATTTATTCGTAGAATTTCGGAATGAATCCTATTTTGTTTCGCGAACTTTTGAACGAGCCCTTGTTATTGGCAAAGCCAAACTTTTTGTGTCAACGAATAGCTTGCGTACGCAGTATACCGATCCGTTTGAATACTCAGGGAGCGTTTCCAACATACAGGATTATCGTTTTGACAATGTTTTAACATATATTTCGCTCTACTGGGCAAATAATACCCCCCAAGGAGAAGAACTTATTCCATTCGAACAGATCATGCAACTAACAAATGGGACGATACGTGTCTCGGGTTCCAAACCTATTTTTCTAAATGGAAAACTTGTCGTAAATGTTACGATTGAGGAATCTTTGCTTTGGAGCAGAAGAGTATTTCTTTTTGAATCGTATGTTAGTCCTGAGCTTATTAATATCACTACTGAATTCTCTTATTACTCAACCACATTTGATAAAGAATTGATTGTGAATGGAAGAATCACTGAGGATGAAGGTTCTATCCCACTTTCAATGACTATGAATGCTTGGTACTCGAATTCTTCTGGAATTTTCTTGATTGGAAAAGGCTTGTCAGATTCAAATGGAAACTTTGTCCTGACAATTCAGCCTAGTGTGCTATTGCCCAACGCCAGCATATCTTACGAAATATCCTTGAATTTCTCCAGTGTAGAAGGCTATCAACAGCTCAGTCCTAAAAGCATCTATGTATTCATTGAAAACGTTCTGCGATTACGTCCAACCACGACCTTAATACAAACAACTTGGGGCAAGAACGCTACGGTAAACTTCACTACTACCGATCTATTCGGGACAAATCAGTCGGGTGTTTACGTAATCGCTCAGTATTCAATTCAATCTGGAAGAAGTTCTCAGAACATAACATTAGCTGAAGGAATGTCTGTCTCGGGATCTGTAAACCTCGAATTGGCACTGAACAGATCTCTTTTCCTCCCAGGAAACTACCCGATAAAGTTTATAGCCACCCATCCTGAGTTTTCACAACCATATTTACAGCAACTAACACTAGAAGTTGCAAAAGCTCCAAACTACTTGTCCATATCGCCTTCAACAACTGCGTTTTGGAGCCAAAGCATTATTCTGAATTCCACTCTCATCGAAGACTCGCCACAAAGACCGTTCATTGCGAATGCTTGGATTGAATACTTGATTCGACTAGGTGGGTCTTCTGATTGGACTCTTCTCGGAACCTCCAAGACAAATGAGTACGGCCTTAGTCAATTTGGCTACAACGTGACAAATCCCAAGGATCAGCACTTGTTGTCAAGTGGGGTTTACGAAATTATGGTACGCTTTTCTGGGAGCCCCACCTATGAGGAAAGCAATGCTACTGGTATTTTAGAACTCCAAGAATTAGAAACCTACTTGACACTGGACTACGTTTTTCCTAGATATAATGATGGTAGCACTAAGTTGCGAATCTCTCTGAAAGACCAATTTGATCGTCCATTAGCTAATCAACTGGTAACGGTCCTTGTAGATTCAATTATTCCGGGGGTAGCATATACTTCTTCTGAAGGGGTTGCAATTATTGATCTCAACCTATATCTAAACAATGAGCACCTTCAGGCTGGTAACTATTCTTTACAAATCCAATTCCTGGGAGAAGCAGGAAAGTACTTGCCAAAAAATCAAATAAACTGGCTAACTATCCAGCCAGATCTTGTAGACCTGCGATATTCACTAGATGTTGGAAAAGACAGTGTAATCTTTACTCTAAGAACTGACGATGGTGCCCCCATAAGTAATTACACTGTAGATTTCTCAGTTCAGCTTCAGACATGGATCACTTTGCTGAACGCAACAGAAATCGCCTATTATATCCCTGCCTATGCCGAAGCGTACGCTCGAAATCAAATCAAGCTAAAGCAAGACGCTTTCAAGCTCACTAGTAATGGAAAACCCTATGCAGAGTACTCAATCGGATTCGAAGTCCAATATCAAGAGTATCTTGAGCAACTATTCAATGTTTCTCTCTCCACGCTTAATCAGAATGATGTTTTTCAATTAGAACCCTTTGCCCTTATTCCCAATTTGTCTAGTGTTGTCTTCGATGCTTTGAATAGGACCATCACAGCAGACTCACTGTTTGGAGTAGATGAAGATTCTCTGTCCCAATTAGTATTCGGTGTCTTCAGTGATGATCCTGACTTGCAAAGAAAGTGGATTATTGGTGAATTAATGCAAGACTTGGGAACAGTTAATGGACTCTACTATATCATAAATTATGACTTTTCATCGAATAGCTGGAAAGAACTATTCAAAAATTATTATTATATTGCTGTAAATTGGGGAAATAAGTACCAATTAGCAGAAATGTTTGATCAGAAATGGTTTGACCCTGAAACATTTCAATCCATTTATGATTACTCTGATTCTCAGTATCGTTATCGTGCCTATGATCAGTTCTTAAGTTGGAAAACTAAAGCAATTCAAAGCGAAAGGTATGAATCCTATTATAATCCGCCCGGATCTGGAGGGATAAGCACAAAACGGCTATATGATTTCTATTTTTCTCATCGCTGGATGATGGGAATCATTGACTATTATGCACAATATGCCTATTCTAGACCCCTTGTTCGACGATCGGATATTGAAGGCGAGCTAAAATCTCTGCTCATCAGTATTCAGAATATTGCCAAAGAAATCTTGGATCTTTCAGTTTTGTCTCAAAAGGCAGTATTGATTCAAACTCTTCAAGACGGGATTTTTGATAACGTGAAAAACGGTTTCAAGACATTTCTGAGCTTAGGGATTACTTCTCAAGATTACTCATTATCAACGAATGCTTCTGGGCAAGTAGAGATATCCATGAAGAATTATGTCTACGATCAATTAACCAGTTTCCTCTCGAATCCGGAGAATTTGGTTCAATATCCCAGTATTCAGGCCGTGGTTGATTATTTGGATTTCGTAGAATCGAATTATAGCGTAAGCATGGATGAGTTACTCACAAGAGTAACAAGTTGGTTCCGCTCGTTTGGAGAGTTTGCATTCTACTTTAATCTAAATAAGACCGGAAATTTCGCAGGCTACGTTGATGAAAAATTTGGTTACCAAACCTTTAAGGTAAGCGGAAAAGTCGCAAGAATGTACATCAATCCCTATTACCTCAATCCAGAAACAGATGTCTGGGATGTCGAGCAAGAATTCTTTCTCCCTGTTTCTAGGGATGCAATTCAAAACTTCGCTATTGTGATTCCCGAAGTACAAGAGCTTTGGCTGGATGTGAACAAAAAACAGCTCGTCCTAAACGGATATCTTGAAGCTAAGAAAAACGTTGGGCAAAAAATCAGCATTTACCAAAAGGTTGGAGCCTCTTATCTGTTTCTTTCTGATGTATTTACTGGCGGACAGTCTTCCTCTGTTGGAGGAGGTAACCGTGATCCTAGCTTTATTGATGTTCGATCCACTCGCATACCCCTCAGAGGAGGGTTCTTCGTCCTTGATGACAACCCCTTCATTAACCTCCGCCAACGCCTCATCAGCGACATCTCCAATTCAATTCAAATAGATATTTTTGATGGTATTTCTTATGATTCGGACCTAATTGACCGAGGTGATAGTTCTAGCGGTGGCTCTGGCGGTGGCACAGTAGATCCCCCTCTTCGACCCGAGCCCATTCTGGTTCCAGCGTCTGAATCATCACGCCTATTCAATAGCATGGCGACCTTGAGTGTAACCTCTGTTGATTATGCTCCTATTGAAAGTGAATTATCTAACTTCACTTACTCCATCAATCTTCATGAATTAGGCGTTGGAACTCATGAGTTCATGTTCGTTTACGTTTATCAGATTCCGAGAACGGGAAATCAAATTATCATCCGAAAACATATTTCCATAATTATCACCTCTGAAGTTATTCTAGACGTCAACACTTCAAATAGTAACGATCAATTTCAAATTAATGTTCGAGCAACAGATGCCTTAGGTAGACCCGTTCAGGATCTCCCTGTTGTCGCATTCATTATATCCTCAAAACTCGATGGAAAAACAAATTCTCTGGGAATTGCAACACTGTACTGGAAGCCTCCTTATGCAGCTGAATTTTCTGCGCTTGTTTCCTCAAAACCAAAAGAGTTTTACCCGATAAGTTCAACCTTCTCCTTTGTTATAGAGGACAAATTGGTCAATACCTTTGCACAATTGCTCAAAAACTCCGGATCAACCATCTCTCAAGCATTTGAAAATCTTACTGGTCTATCTATCCCGCAAGAAGTGACAGAAGCCTTGAACACACTTATTGGAAAGACAGTCGAAGCCGGATCGCTCTATCTCATACAACCCTTGCACTTATTTACTGGTTTTCTTGATCGATGGTTTATACCAAGCATCGGAAGTGATCCAAGCCGTATATCCCGAATCTCGCTCGAATTGAGCAAAATACCCCTTTTGAAATTTCTAGAAATCTTAGGACTTGAAAATCTCAATGCTTTTGGTTTTTTGGAAAAGAGGTATATCCAGATTACAAAAGAAAATGGTATCCCCGTACCATGGCAAGACATTCCAGTTCTAAACAACATCGTTGATTCTAAAGGAAATATAAAAATCTCAATAATGGGAATAGATCTATCTGCAAAAATCCCTTCTATCACAATTCCAATTCCATTCTTAACAGATGAGTATGGGAATCCTGCAAAAATCATTTATGATGAAGGTGTAGTTTATACCACTCGTTTTGAAAATCCAATCTATAAAGCAATCACTTCGCTAGGTGGTCTGCGTAGTCTCACCGATGATGGATGGCTCGATCTTGAAATCCCTGATCCCCTTGACACATTGTTCGACAACAAGAAGGATGGAAAAATAACACTTGAAATTAAAGAATGCTGGACTGACTGGCTTGGTAACGAATGGTGTATCAAGACAAGCGTGAAAGTCGACAGTCCCCTAAGCATCGCTGGGCCCGGCGTGATCGCTAAGATCAGCATTCCTGATCCTCTAGAAGTACTATTACCTTTTGACTTTGAGTTAAATGGCTACATCGATATCCAGATCCCTAATCCTAATTTATTCGCTAAAATCATTCAGATAATTCAGCCAGATTTCAAAATAGAATACGGTGGGGGGTATCCTTCAAACAGCACGTTTGTAAATCTTTTAGAGTTATTCTCTTCCCCAAATGCTACACATCTCAATCTAGAAATCCCATACTTAGCTGTTCATGAGACACCTCTTTGGACTATCGAAAGAGGTGGAAAAATGATTGGTGTCGGCGAAAATGAAGGTGCAATTATGAATGTACCTGCATATATCTTTAAGCTCTTCAATATCTTCATGGATCGTATCTCCGGATTTGTCGACGGCCTCATTTATGACATCATTTATCCAATTCTTAGAGATGCTATCGTCGCTTCTCTTTCCAGATTTTCGGGCTCCTCTGCTTCTCTTTCTGCCTCTCTAAAGACGTTCGCTCCTCTCCTCACAAAGGGAATTATTCCAGAGATGTTTGGAAAGATTAAGACAGTCATATCGAATGCTCGGGAGATTCCAGATCCATTAGAAACTATATCAAAGGGCTTGGGTATCATCGAAGAAATAGTCCCCATGGACGCTATTGAAACTGTTCTGAATGTAATGGAACCCATAAATTCCCTCCTTGACGCAATTGGTCCGTTGAAAAATCTAATAGGCGTAGTAATCGGAGGTGCTTCAAATCTATTTATTGATATATTAATGGATATTCTAAAAGAATTCATTCAAGCCATGATCAACGAATTTATGGAAACCGCTATGGATGATCTCTTTGTTTCACTTAACCCTGTTATTGGAACATTAATGAATATAACCTCAAGCCTAAATAATCTCTTTCGATTTTCTAACTTACCTTCTCTAGATCTGAATGCATTTGATACTCTGTCGTCAAGCGAGACATTTTCCGATTTGCTACTTGGTTCAACAAGAGTCACCGATGCTGGTGTTTCCACAGCAGATTTATTCCTAACAGTGGTTTCTAACATAGAAGAAGGATTAATTGGCGTAATTGGTCTCTTCTTAAATAATGCTGATATTCTTTCAAAGCTCCTCGCCCCGATAATAAGCCCTATCTTTGGATTACTTGATCAATTTACCTTTCTTACTGGAAAGACAATTCCTCAATCCAATACAAATAATCCAGATCACCTTGGGAAAACAATACAGCTCTTGGCAAAAAATACACAGACTCAAGATCAAACCTTGTTGTTAATTGTTGGCTTTATTCTCAAACTTCTACCAGACATTGTACATTCCTATATCGAACAGAAGGTAAGTCAAATCGAGTCTGATACCGATGACTTTCTACCAAGTCAAGGATCTAGTGCCTATGACCGATATCAGCAAAAAATTGAATCTAAGTTGAATGATTTAATTGGTGACAAAAAATCCATGATCTATTCTTGGATTGACTTATCATTCTTCTCAATCTCAAGAATCGGGGTTCTACTTTTGAAGTCTCAGACCTTTAGGAATGTAGTCAATTCTGGATTCTCTCTTCAGAACCTTAACATCTCAATTGGCAACTTAACCATTTCCCTCATTAAAGATCTGGCCAGCGGAGCATCGAATGAATTATTTGACATTTCATCCATTGCTTTGGTCTATTCTATGATCAAGAATCTCCTGCAGCAACGATTAGAATACAACACAAAAATTCGAAGATTTAGCACCTCTGCTGAATTAGTAGCTCCCGATGGGTGGAGAATATATAGTTCTGAAATCTTAGAAATGATAAATCGCAAGAAAAATTCTGCGGGCTTGGTCGAGAAAATCTTACTTAATCTAGTATCAGATGATATTTACACATACTATCAAAATCAGTTCTTCCTTTTCAGCTATACAGGCAATTACTTAGGACCAGCTATGGTCGCATACATTGTGGCTTCTGAGTTAAAAGATATCCGAAAATATGCCTTTCTTGAAACTATAGATCTCTTTTTGGGCTTAGGAATAGACTTATTCTCAACTGCGATCTCTGGCAAGAATCTTTATGAAATAATCAAGACAAGATTTTGGGAAGTCATCGACGAAAGTTCCAAGAATCTCGGAGGAATCGTAACAGGTTTTATGTCTATTTTGTTCATGATAATTTCTATTTGGAAATACCAACGAACACTTCTGTTTTTCACAATACTCTCCTCAATAACACTACTATTCTTAGAATCCGATCGAAGAATGTTTGAGGTTGCTTCGTGGTCCACATTAAGCCATCCTGACAATCCTTATGGAAACATTAAGACATTCTCAATTTCAGAATTGAATAAAGTTGGATTAGCCGTAACCAAAATTTTGATCAGATATGCGAATTTTGAAATAGCCATTGCTAAAGGCATGGCATCGATCTCGTTTGGCCCATTTCAGAAACTGATGTCTTTCCTTTTCGATAAGGAAGATAAAGTTGCTTCGCAGCAGGGAAAGAAAATATACATGGGGTACAATTACGTGGCTTCTGAAATTCGGATTTCCGACGTTGAGAAAGCAGATCAATTTGATGGAAGAGGAGCAATCGACGTTGTTGAGAGAATGTTATTTAGCTTTGAGAGATTTGAATTCATTGTTGTTGTTATCCAATCGCTCTTTGACGGAATCTTCTTTATTTTGAATACTGTCCTATTATAGAAGTGCAAGGATCCTCCTAGTGTAAGCCCGTTTTTTCTTTCCTTTCTGACACTAATCTCAATGACTTCTTGATCGTTTTGCTAAGAGAATTTCACGATAATCCCAGATGAATCGACAAATGCATTTCAAAAGTTTCACCGAGTGATAAATAAAATAGTATTTGGTTCAAATGACGTCATCTGCGAATTTCAACCTCTTTCTTTTCCTTTCTTCCCATTCTTCCAACTCTATTCGGAGAAATACCTATTAGTTTGCAAGATTTGAGGTCTCTTATGAACCAATATTATGACGCTTTGATCCCTGGAGAAATCGTGCTGGTCTCTGTTTTTCCAAACTGGGGTTTTCGCCTCAAGTCCTTCATACCAATACAGAAGAAAAGTATCTGGGAAAAGATAGTTAATCTTAGCTTTCCGTTAGTTTTCGCAAGTGGAATCCTGATCGATGCATATTTTTGGACGTTCAACCCTGCAAACTCCTCTAAGCTAATAGGGACGTACAGCTTCCTTGGATTTGCTCTGGGCATCTTTGTGATGATTTCCCTCTCCTTTCTTTTTAGCAACAAGGTAAAACGCTGGCGAGCCTTTCTTCTCCAAGACGCTGAAAAAACACAAACAGTGTGGCAGAGCTCTGATTTTGTTGTTAATCTCAAGAATTACGAAAAACTACCGTCAAACAAATCAGATTTTATCCTTTCTGACAAGATTGGGGTGCTTCGAGTCTTCAAAAATTCAAACCATGTGATTCGTGAACTAGATTCAGGAATAAAGATTAAAGAAATGAAACGCATCCTTTACCGATTTCATCCTCAATACTCGAGTTTTGCGAAAAATAAGTTTTCCGCTGAAATACCAGTAACCTACACTTCCAACGGAATACTACTTTCTTTGCTACCGTCTAGGCACTTTGATCCAACAAACACTCCTTCCACACGAATACGGGATTACCAACTCGGTGATCTGTTAGATTTTATCGTGCGGACGTTTCCACAACTAGAAGATCAAGAACCTGTTTACTACGAAACGGAATTAGGGG